>JADHWZ010000028.1 GCA_016783225.1 Dehalococcoidia bacterium
TCTTGAATTGCATCGACGAGCCACTGGGTTACCTCCTCCGGGCTCTTTCTCGCCGGCCCGAGGTTTACGTCTATGTAGTCAGCTCCAGCCTGAGATTGCGCTGTAGCTAGCTCCTGGATTACCTTCGGCTTTTGATCCTTAACAGCGTCGTTGACTTGCTGGGAAATGATGTGGATGCTCTCACCGATTAGAATCATGTGACCTCCCTCTTGTCCTGATTACCTACAACCAAACCCAGCCAAACCGAAATGCATTGTATCACTTTAGCTGTACGGGCGTCAACGGCTAAGCTGGCCACCAAGAATATCTTCTTGGGTATGTTCACCTTCGCTGGCTGGAGTGACCTTAACATCCAGAGGCAACGGGATTTGGCACCGAGAATAAGGTGGACCCTGTAGCCGTAGAACATGTACTCTTTGCTCTCAGTTCCCGGCCTGGCATCAGGGTCGGAGCGCTCCCGGGGCTAATGGCACTTCACCCTACAGGAGCAAGTCTTCCTAGCGAACTAACTTGAGTAGGCTCAGAGATGGGCAAAATCCATGGCGGTCTCACCACCGATGATTACCTTTAAGGCGATGGCCTTGTCAATCAACCGGTGGAGAATCTCATAGAAGATGCCCTCTCCGAGGCGATGACGGAAGTCAGTGAAGGTGCCGTTGGAGGGTGTACGGAAGGGAGGAGGCTAAGGGTATTGGCCCAAGTGGGGATAGCAAACGGGTCGCAAAACAGGCGTTCAAGTACTGCAGTTATCTCTACCCCTCTGTTTTCTCTCCTCTCACGCCCTACTCCGGGGCCAAAGCCTTCGTCATAGCTTCTACGAGCCACGCGTTTCGTAGCCGGTTTCCCAGACCATGACGACATTGCATCGGCTGAGCGCCCTTTGTTGGCACCAAAAGCGTCAGTAAGCCGGAATTCAATCCATTTCTCTCTTGTCTACGGCTTCCTGAAGCAAATCGATCTCTCGCTGTAGCCTTCTCTGCTTTCGATGGAGATAGAACACATATCCAAATACAAATGCCCAGATAACAGTGTACGCCGCGAAAAGAAAACTCAAGTTCTGCATGGATCAATCACCTCTCTACTGCCGTTGCGTATGCTTCAAGCGATTCACTTTTGCCTGTAGGTTCTTTATCGAAGTACTCTGCATGACCATAAGTATGTACAACACGGTGAAGGCGGCAATGCTTACAACTATAGTCAAGAGCATCGGTGAAGTGATCCCACCTTCAAAGATTAACGCTGGTGGATGCTGTGTTCGCCACAGGTTGACAGCCAGCACAACGATAGGTACATCGACAAAACCCACAATCCCTAATACAGCAGCAAACCTGGCACCTTGAGTTTGTTCAGTGGCATAGTTACGTACCAAGAGATAAGCGAGATAAGTCAGCCACAGCACCAGAGTCGCGGTCAGTCGGGCATCCCAGGTCCACCACGCTCCCCAGATTGACTTAGCCCATATAGTTCCAGTAACTAATACCAGGGTGATAAACACAACCCCAACCTCTGCCGAAGCATGGGCAAGGGTATCCCACTTCATAGCCCGCTTCCATAGATAGAGGATGCTGAATACAAATACGAGTGAAAATGCCAGCAGGCTGACCCAGGCTAATGGCACATGGAAGTAGAATATTCGCTGCACCACACCCATATCTCGCTCAGTGGGCACATGCAAGAATATCAAGTAGAGAGCAGCTATCATCAGGACTAAGCCCAGTCCGAGCAGGACATTGTCTCTCAGAACACCTTTACCATTCATAGATAGGTCTCCTCTCCATCCAGAAGCATTTGGCTATTCCTCAATAACGAACTCGAAAACCAGTGCCGAAACCACCAGATAGATGATATCGAAGGCTACCATTATCTGGAACCATATTGCCATATCTCCCCATGGTCTGCCCTGAAGCACCAATGCGGTAGTCTTTACTCCAGCGATAATCACGGGTACAACTACTGGCAAGAAGACCATGGGAAGCAAAATATCCCGCGCCCTTGTATTCATGGCCAGCGCGGAAAACAGTGTCCCCACTGCAGCAAAACCCAAGGTTGCCAGCACAATGATAAGAGCCAATTCCGGAACAAAAATGGGCAAGCCGAAAAGGACAAGGAATATTGGCGTTACGATAGCCTCGACAACCAACATAAAAGTGAACCCTCCAGCTAGCTTGCCCAAATAGACAACCACACGATCCACAGGACATAGCATCAGTCCCTCAAAACACGCATTCTCCTTCTCCGCAGCAAACCCACGGTTCAGGCCAAGCAGTCCGGCAAAGGTGAAGCACACCCACAACATGCCAGGGGCTACCAGCTCTATCATACCCGTGTCGGGCTCAAACGCGAAACTGAAGCAGACCAGTACCAGCAACGCGAATACAAATACAGAAGTAATAACTTCTTTGGTTCTAAGTTCCGAAACGACATCTTTCCACAATATGGCGACGACCTTGGACAATAGCCCCTTCATTCGCTGCTCCCCGTATAGTGATCGTAAATCTCCCGGAGACTCTCCGCTTGTGTCTCATCTGCCAACGCCTGATACACAAGCCTGCCCCTGTTCAGAATCGCAACTTCATCAGCCAGTGCAAGACCTTGCTCCAGATTATGGGTAGTCATCACCACTGTCCGTTCCGTATGGTTCACCGTATCAAGCACATCCCTCATCATGGCAACGGCATGCGGGTCAAGGCCAACCTCAGGCTCATCGAGAAGCATTATGGAAGGATTGTGAATGACAGCACGTGCGATCGAGGCCCGCTGCTGCAAGCCCCGCGACAGCGTACCCACCCGATCATGAAGACGGGACTCAACTTGTACCTGGAGTACTACCTCTCTTACGCGGTGCTCCAAATCTGGAACGTCGTACATTTGCCCATAGAACCTAAGGTTCTCGTACAGGGTAAGATCACTGTAAAGGAAAGTCCCGTGACCCACCACGCCAATCTTCCGCCTGACTTGTACAGGGTCATAGCCAACGTCTATACCATCTAGTCGTATACTACCCGCAGATGGCTTCGAAATTGTAGCCAGTAACTTGACCAAGGTTGTCTTCCCGGCTCCATTGGGGCCGAGGATAACCAGTCGCCCACCTTTCTTCACCCTTAGGTCGACACCCCTTAAGGCGTGATAATCTCCGAATAGCTTCGTCAAATCCTGAACCTCGATAGCCCAGGTGAAAGACGAACCAGCTCTATCATCCATTGTTGTCGCTGCTTTCCCGTGAAGCTCTATCGTATACGTATCTACTGTTCCGCAGGCGCATCTCCCAGCAGATACCTCCAACAGCCCAACTCAATTCAAAATAGCTGCCCAACTGGACTGGCCCCTGACGCAATCCCTATTCTCAGTCGTCCGCGTCCCCGTCGCTGCCTGCTTCTCCCGAAATCGCGGTACCTAGTTTCTTCTTTGCCACCCATGCTCCAACGCCCAGAATCAACGATGCCCCTATGACCCAGACCACCGGTGAGGCTATGCCTCGGGCTCGAGGCGAAGTACAAAGACAAACATCCACAGTGGCACCACGAGGCAGGTTCTCCCCACTGAGGTGTATGAATCGCTCTCCAGTAGTCGTGTCCACAGGCTCTGCCGGCCTTAGCTGGGTGCTGGCAACTTCGACTTCGCCACCTTCGACCATTACTTCAATTCTATCTGTCGGGTAGTCGACCCGCAAATTGAGGGTGAAATCTGTAGTATCTCCCTTGGCCAGCCTATAGGAGTAGGCCAGATCTCTCTCACCCGGCGGGAAAGGCAAGGTATCAGCCACCCCGTTACCCAATGGAACCAGGTAGCCCTCTGCCAGCTCGGAGGGAACGTGAAAATCACTCGCGCCCTCCGGCAAGGTAAACACCAGCACCGACTGCTGCCCCTCAGCGGCGGTGCCGTGTGGGCTTACACATGTCCGATCGCCATCGTTCGCCAGCAGGAGTATCTCGGTTACCGAGATGCTCTCCGCCGCAACGTCTATGATCACATGGGCCAGTTTGACCCTTACCGCCTCGTCGCTGGTAGTCGTATCCCAGACGAACATCTTCACAGGTACCTTCGTTACACCAGGCTCGAAAACAACCGGATAGTAGTAGTCAATACCCTCGTGGTGAACCAAGACCATGTATTGGCTAGCTGTGGCAAGGCCGGCAAACTGGAAGCGGCCCTGCCCATCAGTTTTGGTGGTTAATGCTTCTCCCCCCATTTCGTCGGTGGACGAAAGCAAGGTAACATCAACCTCAGCCAGACCGCGACCGTTTTCAGTTTGAAGAATCAGTTGTCCGTCAATCACACCGGCAGCTGACTCTTCGGCCACAGCCATCCCCGGCCAACCAAGGATAAGGAATACGGCTAACACCGCAAGTAGCAGTCGCACGATTCACCCCATAGCTCCGGGCAATTGTCTAACTGGCTGCAAGAAGGATAGAAGTCCACCCACCAGCAGAAACCCTCCGCCAATCCATATCCAAACAATAAGCGGATTCACCATAGCCCTAAGAGTGGCCAGCTGGTCCTTCGGGTCATAGCTAGTCCAGACCAGAGAAACGAGTAAGTCATCCACAGGTGTGGTCCGAACAGCGACTTCCGCGAAGGACTGCTTTTGGTTGAACCAGTAGTTGTACTCGGGATACATGGTCTTCAGCAACCTGCCATTTCTGGTTACCGGGATGTGAGCAATGGCGCTCACCTTCGCCGTATCTTGCTTCAGTACTAGCTCATTGTAGGTCAAGTCATATTCGCCAACGCTCATCGACTGGCCAACGTCCAGCGTGGCTGTCTTCTCAATACCATAGAAGGAGGAGCCAATAATACCAGCAGCAATAAGGATAATTCCGATGTGGACAACGAATCCGCCATACCGTGCAGGCTTATTCCGGACCAGCGAGGCGAACGCCCGAACCCAATTCCCTCCCTTGCTACGATACCCAGCTTTGATGCTTCGAAACCATTCTGTCAGAATAGTAAGAAGCGGGAAGCCGCACACCAGTACCCCAGCTGCATACCAGTTCGCACGGGTAAGAACCAGGACCGCTGCGGCTATGGCAAGGCTGACGAGGAACGGATATAAGAGGTTGCGTTTCATGGAACTCCAGGATGACCTACTCCAGCCAAGTGAAGGACACACTCCCATGAAAAATACCAGCGCCAGCATAATCGGCCCGGCCGCCCGGTCAAAGAAGGTGCGGTCGACAGCCACCCTGACGCCCCCTAGCAACTCAATTAGCCGCGGGAGCACCGTTCCGCTACAGATGGCAAACACCAGAACCACCAGCATGATGTTAGTAATCAGAAAGGCTACCTCTGTAGAGACCACGGACGAAGGCCTCTGTTCTTTGTCGAAGCCTCTTTGACGAAAACAGAGGAAACATACGGAGCCTACCAGCGTGGCCAAGATAGCAGCCAGAATGTAAGGCGGGAAATTCGAACCGTAAAAGCCATGCAGCGGAGATTCAACACCACCGTGTGTAATGAAGGGAATGAGCAGAGTGAACGCAAAAGTGAATATGGCGAGAACCGGGCTCCACGTTTGCAGATAGTTCCTATGTCTTTGCAGAGAAATCGAGTGCAGAAAGGCGGTTACCAGTAACCAAGGCATTAGTCCGGCGTTCTCTACAGGATCCCAGGCCCAATAGCCTCCCCAGCCCAACTCGTTGTAGGACCACCACATTCCAATCAGGTTGCCGAGACCCAGCGTGCACCATGCAAAGAGCGCCCACCGTCTGACCCATCTGATCCACTCATTACCGGGAGTTCGCGTTATGAGTGCCGCCATCACCAGGGAGAATACCACAGAAACAGCAGCAAAAGAGATATACAGCATAGGCGGATGTACCAGCATGGCAACATTTTGCAGTAGCGGATTCAATCCGAAACCATCTGTGGGTGGAACTGGATTCTCTTCAAACAAGTTCGCCCCTAGTGTAACCAGGGCCAAGAAAAACGCCTGGGTGATTGTCAGGATGGAAAGCGCATGAGGTAGAATTCGCGTACTGTACCCGTGCTTACGGACAGCCAGCCCAGCAGTAAACAGTGAAATCAGCCATCCCCAGAGCAGCATAGACCCGGCTTTGTCCGCGTACAGAGCGCTCACTGTATAGGCTACAGGCAGGTCCCTACTGACATGTTCGCTTACAATGGTGAAGCTGAAATCCTTGGTGACAAAGACGAATACAAGGCCTGCTAGTGCCAGAGTGTACAGGGCAGCGGTAGCGATGACGGAATTTCGAGCAACTGTGGCGAAGCGGCGGCAATCTCGCCTGGTGCTAACTAACCAAGCCACTGCAGAGAAGACCGCCGCCAGGAGTGCCAGTATTAGGGCAGCACGCCCTATTTCTGCCATGTACAAGAATCACTCTTTCGGCTCGTATTTGGAGGGGCACTTCATTAGTATCTGAGTCGCTCGAAATATCCTGCCAGGAAGATATCTACCATCCACCAAGACATTGGCGTCTGCCTTCAAACCATCAGGCTTAGCACCGTCATAGACAACCGGTAGGGTGGCATCACTTCCAACGATGGTAAATCTCAGCTCGAGCTCCTCGGCATTCCAGTCAACCGAGCCATCAAGAACCTGGCCCGCCACCCGAACGCGTGTATCATGAACCTCCGAGCCCTTGTCAACGAGTTCGTCAACGGTTAGATAGTAGGAGACCGAACTGTCAAGACTCAGGTAAAGCAGATAACCCACTGCCAGAACCAGCAGTATCCCTCCAACGACGAACCTGATTCTGACAGTTCTACTCTTCATTATCCCGCACACAATCGGTTACGTTAAGTCTACCTTGAAATAGAGTGCTGGGTCAAAGAGAGGAGTCTGGTTCTGTAGCAGGCCAGGCGCGCCAAAGTAGTCACATCCCAGGGCAACACCCAGCCACATCGCCTCCGGTCCGGACTGAGGGGCAGGACTTCCAAGTGGGACGCAAGAGGTCAGCTTAGCCCCCACTTGGACCTCAGCGCAGGCCCGCACAAGCAAGGGAACTATGAGGGTCGCCATCCTAGAAGAACATCATCCAATTTCAAGTGGGGATGATTTGAAAAAAGGAAGCAGCTTAGTGTACAATTCTCCGTTCGGAGACGCATATTTTGGATACAGGGCATAACATGCATAGCACGCTGAAAGTCTTCAAAGCACTGTCCGATGAAACCAGGCTCAGGATTCTCAGTTTGCTTCTGCAACGCGAGTGCTGTGTCTGTGAAGTAGTGCAAGCAACGCGTATATCTCAGACCCGCGCCTCCCGAAACCTGCATATCTTGCGTGACGCCGGTCTTCTAGAAGTAAGACGCGATGGTCTATGGGCCTTGTATTCAATAGATGAAAAGGCCATGCGACAATCGTATGTTGGCCTCCCTGAGCTCATTAGCAAGATGTTGGAACATGACGAGGTCGCGGCGCTCGACAGAGAGCGCTTGAAGACAGCGGTGCGAGAGAGCCCATGTTCGAAATGGGTTTTCGTGGATTGACGATGAAAAGCCGGAATGGTAGAGTACGCAACCGCAAGTTTCTATTAGTTGAATGCCGTGCACAGATGCCCAAATCCCACTTGGTAGCCACCGGCGCGGTCGCAGTACATGTTGCCAATACTGAGTTCGGTGGTGTATACTGTAATTTGTGTTGGTGTTAACATAGATATCAAACATAATGAGGAGGGAACAATAAATGCGAGTGAAACCATGGGCAAAAATGGCAACAGGACTGAGCTTGATGCTGCTACTTGCCGCGCTACCACTAGTGAGCGCCTGCGGCCCTGCTGAACCTGGGCCTGCAGAGGAGGAGCCCACACCAGAAGCCGAGGTATCAGAATTCGACGCGGTTGAAGCCGCTATTGAGAAGTACCAGCCCTGCGGCAAAGCATGGCACATTAAGGCCGAAGATGTCTTCTTGTTGCTCAACGACGATGACGAAGACAATGATCCGTTCATCGTCAGCGTTCGCGAGGCCAAGGACTATGCCAAAGGGAACATCCCAGGGGCAGTTCATATTCCCTTCGCTGACATAGCCAAGAAGGAAACACTGGCCAGTCTGCCCAAGGACAAGAAGATCGTATTCTATTGTGACACAGGGCAGAACGCGAGCCAGGCCATGGCTATGCTGGGCGCTATGGGATACGACGTCCAGAACATGATGCACGGGATCAGTGCCTGGACGAAAGATACTGAAGTAGCTCCAAAAAGATTCAGCTATGAAAAGCAGTGCATGGATTATGAATTCGAGACTACGCCTAACGAGGCCACCAAAACATATCCTTTCCCAACCATAGAGAACACCACCTCTACGGATGCAGAAGAGATCGTCAGGGCTGCTGCCCAGGCCTTCAGCAAGCCCAGGCATATTACTGTTGAAGACTTGTTCTTGCTGCTCAACGACGATGATGAAGACAACGATCCGTTTATCCTCAGCGTTCGTAAGCCTGAGGATTATGCCAAGGGACACGTGCCAGGCGCAGTTAACATCGAATGCGGCTCCCTTCTAACCAAGGAAGGCTTAGCTAAGCTTGATCCCGACAAGCAAATCGTAGTGTACTGCTACACCGGCCAGAACGGGTCCCATGCAACATCTCTGCTTAACATGCTGGGGTATGACGCCATCAATCTGAAGTTCGGAATGGTCGGCTGGACAAGCGACGCCGACGTCGCACCCAAGGCATTCAATAACGAAACAGACTGCATGGACTATGAACTTGACCGTTAGCCCAGCCCAGTGTGTTTGTTCCTGGTAGCAAGCCAGGACTCGCCACAATTGAGGGCAGGGCTGAGAAGCAGCAGGTCGCAGGCAGTTGTCTATGGTAGACACGGTGAAACCAGTGCTCGGCGGTATGTATCGCAGTTTACGCGACTGTTGACATCAATGCTGGTTAGACGAGGAGAGGCGCGATATGGAACCGAAATCATGGCGAAGGGTTGCAGCAATAACCAGTCTAGTGCTTGTGCTTGTCGTGCTGCCACTGCTTAGTGCCTGTGGAGGCGTAGCAAATACCCAACCTGCAGCCCAAGGCATAGCGACGGCAGAGGCAGAGGTAGTGGCAGCAAGTACCTGCGTTGCCTGCCATAGCGATGAAGACCTTCTCAAGGAAACAGCAGCTCCGATAGAGGAAGAGCCGGAAGAACCTTCCGGCGAGGGCTGAGCGGGTGAGCTGCCTCCGTTGGAGGCATGGGAAAAGGTCTTCGTCGACAGTGTCAAGTTTGGCGATGATATCCATGGTAGGGCGGGATGCGTAATCTGTCACGCTGGCGATAGCAGAGCCGAGGAAAAGGAAGCCGCTCACGAGGACCTCGTAGCCGACCCATCGGCTGGGAATTGCGATACCTGCCACAAGGAGCTGGCTGAAACGAACGAGGATAGCCTGCATATGGCACTCGGTGGTATGCAGGCTGCGCTGGAAGCAAGAGGCGGCAACCTAAATGAAGGGACACCCCTGGCTGAGGCTTTCAATAATCACTGTGCCACATGCCACACAACCTGTGGCCAATGCCATGTAAGCCAGCCAACTGCGCTGGGCGGTGGTCTGGTTTCAAAACACAAGTTCCGCAAGACCCCATCGATGAAGAATAACTGCGCGGCCTGTCACGGTGCCCGCGTTGGCAACGAATATCTCGGTGAGAATGAGGGAATTCCCGGCGACCTGCACTGGAAAAAGGAGGCGATGACGTGTCGCAAGTGCCACAGTGACGAACTCCACGGAACGGGAGAGCCCGTTGCCGACAGGTATCACAATGCCCTGTCAACTAAATGCGAGGACTGTCACCAGGACGTCTGGGACAACCAGGCAGACAATCCACAACATGAGCAACACCTGGGCGATCTTTCCTGCCAGGTTTGCCACTCAGTAGCATACAAGAGTTGCTACGGCTGCCATACATCTGTCGATGCGGATGGAAACCCAACCTTCAGCACTTCGCCCTCGGCGATGGACTTCAAGATAGGACTCAACCCGCTGCAGTCCCCCGAGAGACCTTACAAGTACGTGGTGTTGCGTCACCCACCAACCAATCGTGATGTTTTCGACTACTACGGCGAAGACCTGTTACCCGATTTTGATTCCATCCCAACGTGGAAATATGCTACACCACACAATATTCAGTTGAGCACCCCGCAAAACGCCAGTTGCAACGCCTGCCATGGCAACAAAGACTTGTTCCTCACTGAGGACGACGTCGACCCTGATGAGAGAGAAGCAAACAGAGGCGTAATCGTGATCCAGATTCCAGAGCCCAGGTAGCAAACAAGGAGCAGACATGGAACTGAGCCGTCGAGATTTTGTCAAAGGCCTGGGGTTGACCACGGGTCTTGTCCTACTGTCTCAGCCATCGGGTCTGGGCAGACTGGATACAAGAGTCAATGCGTCCTCACCAGATGTAGGGATGCTCGTCGACGTCTCCAAGTGTATCGGCTGTTGGTGGTGTTACGGCGCATGTAAGCAGTACAATGGCTTGCCCGAGACTATCAAACCGAATCCCGAGGAACCGCCTGGACTCTCCCCCGAAACGTGGTCAACCTTATTCACCACCAAGAACGGCGCAGAATGGCGCTTCAGGAAGCAAGCTTGCATGCACTGCACCGAGGCCGCCTGCGTTGAAGTCTGTCCCACTGGAGCATTGAGCTACAATAGCCTCGGTTTTGTCCAGTATGAGCGCGACAAGTGCTCCGGTTGTGGGTATTGCACCGAGTTCTGCCCCTTCGGCGTTCCCCAACTAGAAAGCAACAAGATAACCGGCGCCGGCCAGATGGATAAATGCACCTTCTGCATAGACCGTGTTACCGAAGGGCAACAACCCGCCTGCGCAGAGGCATGTCCTACGGGTGCGATCAAGTTCGGCAAGCGCTCCGAGCTAGTGCAGGAAGGTAAGGACCGAGTCGCCGAATTGAGTGGGACGAATCCCCAGGCCCGCCTTTACGGCGGTGAGGAACTGGGAGGCCTGCACGTAATGTACGTGCTCGACAACTCTGCTGACTCGTACGGCCTTCCTGTCAGCCCGCAATTGCCAGCCGCTACAGCAGTGCGTGATATTCTACAGTGGGTCGGTATTGGGGGAGCGGCACTCGTTGTCACAGGTTTCGGCCTCAATTACTTGGTGGCCAGGGCAAGGATACCCAAGGAGGGAAAGGAATGACGGCAGCGCGCCAAGTCGAACGCTTCAGGATGCGTACCATCTATTTTCACTGGATTCACACAGCTGCCTTCGTGGCCCTGTTAATTACGGGCGCAATCCTGTTTTTCCCTCCATTCGGCATCGCAGCAGCAGGCGGTGTAACCAGACTTGTCCACCGCGTCTCCGCCGTGATCTTCATAGTTGGGCCAATCGCATACTTCCCTTTCAATCCCAAGATGATGCTAGAATTCCTGAAGGATACCTTCACCTGGGGCATGGATGATATCAAATGGCTCAAGGCTGCACCAGACTACTACTTCGGGGGGCCCGAGGAGAGAATGCCCCCGCAGCCTCACGTGAACCCGGGGCAGAAGATGTGGCAGCTGGTAATCCTAGGCACAGGGCTACTATTCCTGGTGACGGGTATTATGATGTGGTTCTTCAAGGACATCCTGGCACCGGGTTTCTTTGAGTGGTGCGTGATTATCCACGACGTGGCCTTTGTTCTCGCACTGCTCATGCTCCTGGTCCATATCTACCTGGGTGTTATTCACCCCAGGATGGCTGAGTCATTTCGCTCAATGATAGATGGCAAGATCTCGGTGACATATGCCAAGCACCACTATGGCAAATGGTACGCTGGAATGTCAGGGAAGAAATAAGAACCACGCCCTGTACCACGCTGCGCACCATACAACCAAATCTCTCGACTCCCGTCACCAATCGCATGGGTTTCTGTGTGTTCTGGTAACATCGGTTACCGGCACTTCCTCAACTGAATTGAGCTCAGTAGCAGGGCAGTATTTGACAGGAAGGATGTTCTCGTGTATACTCATTTGCTTGATTGCGCATATAGAAATACCGCTCCCGCCTGCGCGACACATTGAGGATTCTTGGAGGTTCTCTCAGACGAAACCCGGGGCAGGATTGTTGGTTCGACTCCAGAATGAGAGCGCTGCCTCCGTGGAAGTCAAGCGTGAACCAGCTCTTGCGAGGGAAAACCCACGCCTTCAGGGCGCGGTGTAGAGCCACCAACGCGTAGAGCCGAGACCTCTAGACGGAAATAGACAGGAGTCACGAAGGAACGGCCTCTGGGACCTAGAAAGAAGGTCAGACTTACAACCGTGTCTCAGACTGAATTGCGGTCGGTTTTGCGGGCAGCTTTCTCCCGTTTTTCCCTTGTACTGGTACCTTGCATTAACTAGATGAAAGGAGTTGTGATGGATACACTGTCGTTAATATCGCCCAAATTGAGTCGTAGAGACTTCCTCAAAATAGCCAGTGCGTCACTAGCCGTTTTGGGACTTAGCAGAGCGCTAACGCCCCAGATGGTGAAGGCCCTGGAGGAGTCCGCCGGCAAAGTGGGTGTCATATGGTTGGAAGGACAAGACTGCGCCGGGTGCACTGAGTCATTCCTCAACAGCCTGGAACCGTCGGCAGCTTCCATACTACTGGACACTATCTCATTGCGCTACCACGAGACTGCCATGGCTGCCTCGGGTCACCAGGCCGAGGAAGCCTTGGCAAAGACGATCCAAGAAGGCGGCTACCTCTTGGTGATAGAAGGCTCAATTCCCATGGCAGAGGATGGCCTCTACTGCACCGTCGGCGGTAAGCCATTCAAAGACATCGTGCGGGAGACCGCAAGCAGGGCGGTAGCTATCGTGCCAGTTGGCTCCTGCGCCAGTTTTGGCGGTATACCGGGCGCCGGTCCTACTGACGCGGTCGGGTATCTCTTCCGCGGTACCCAGAAGCATCACTACTTCGACGATGTCACTGCCGGAAAACCAGTAATCAACCTACCGACCTGCCCCCTCCACCCGGAGCGACTGGTGGCAGTCATTGTCCATTATCTGACCTTTGGCACGATACCGCCGTTGGACAAGTTCAACCGGCCCCTAGCTTTCTATGGTTTCCTACAACATGATAACTGTGAGCGCCGCGGCCATTTTGACGCTGGTCGTTTCCTGACCAACTGGGATGACCCGGCACAGCATGACTGGTGTCTTTACCTCAAGGGCTGTCGTGGCCCCTATGCTTACCAGGATTGTTGGAAACGGTTGTGGAACAACCGGACAAGCTATTGCATCCAAGCGAACGCTCCCTGTGTGGGATGTAGTGAACCCGAGTTCTACGAGACATTCAGCCCCCTCTACGAGCGACGGTCTGATGTCGAACTGCCGGGCATTGGCCGTGTAGACATAGACAAAGTGATGGCCACCGTTGCTGGAGTCGCCGCCGCCGGCCTCGGCGCCTATGCCATCGCCGACCGCCTGAGCGAGAGGAAGAGTGGCAGTGGCAGTACCGCGAAACAGAAAGCGGACAAGGAGGAGAGTTGAAATGGGACAGCGTATTGTAATCGACCCCATTACACGGATTGAAGGCCATCTCAAGATCGAGGTGGAAGTAGAAAACGGAGCCGTCAAGGACGCGTGGTCAGCCGGCACTATGGCACGCGGGTTCGAAGTCCTGCTTCAGGACAAAGACCCGTGGGATGCTCCTTACATAACCGCCCGCGTTTGTGGCGTATGTGAGGGAGTACACACGATTGCTTCGGCACACGCCCTGGACAATGCCTTTGGCATTGATGTCCCAGAAGCAGGCAGACTGATGCGCAACCTGTTCTGCTCCGGCTTGTACATGCACGACCACTATATCCACTTGTACGTGCTCTCGGCACTGGACTACCTTGACATCATGGCTATAGCCGAATATGAAGGCAGTGACCCGCAGCTGCAGGCACTCAAGGGCAAGATAGTAAGCCTGGTCAAGAAGGGCGATACTGCTCCCTTCACACCTCGCTATACCCCAGACGAGTTCAGCGTAGCAGATCCGGAAACAGTGACAACCCTGGTTTCTCATTACGTCAAGGCGATCGAGATGAAAGCCAAATCACAGAAGATGCTCGCCATAATCGGCGGCATACAGCCGTTTCCGGCCAGCATAATGCCCGGTGGATGCACAGCTACCCCCTCGGTGGGGCAACTGATTGAGTTCAAAGCCTTGTGGGAGGAGCAGCTCAAGTTCGTCAAGGAAATCTACATTCCCGACGTGGTGAGCCTGGGAACCGGCCCTCTCCTGCCCCTAGCAACGTTGGGTCTGGGTGCTGCGCACGGCAACTACCTATGCTACCCGATGTTTCCTCAAGGCGTCCCCGGCACTGAAGCTGACTACTCTCTCGGCGGCACGAACCACTTGGTAGCCGGAGGGGCCATCATCGGTGGCTACACCAGTCCGGCTCGGCCGGTCGATTACGAGCAGATCACCGAGGCTGTAGAACACTCATGGTACAACTACGCGCCCGGAACCGCCAGCCTTCATCCCAGCGTTGGTGTAACCGACCTCAATCCCAGAAAGGATGGCGCGTACTCGTTCGTGAAAGCACCACGATACGAGGGTAATCCCATGGAGGTCGGTCCCCTGGCTAGAGGCTTGGTCAACAAATACCCTCAGCTGATGGACCTCTTTGATGCAGGTGGTAAGCCCGGAGCGGTGGCCCGTCATTTGGCCCGTGCGGTGGAGTCACAGATCGTAGGTGAGGCAGGGCTCGTCTGGATCGACAGACTGCTGGAGCTTGCCACTGCCGGCCCGATTGTCGGCATGAAGGATAAGCCCGTCGCGAACAAGGCTCGAGGTATGGGCGCCTGGGATGCCCCCAGGGGAGCCCTAGCTCACTGGGTAGATATCCAAGATGGCCGCATCAAGAACTACCAGATGGTGGTTCCGTCGACCTGGAATGCGTCGCCCAGAGATGAAAAGGGTGTTAGGGGCCCCTATGAGGAGTCCCTTATCGGCGCACCGGTGCCCGACCCCGAGAACCCGATCAACATCGTGCGTATCATACGCTCCTTCGATCCATGCCTGGCATGCGCCGTTCATCTCATCGACCCAGAGACGAATGACATCAAGATCCACAAGGTAGTTTAGGAGGTAAGTCATGGCACAAGCGCAAGCTAAGATACCACCTCGGCCATTATCATTGCGTGTCCTTCACGAGGCTTTGATGGCAGCCATTCTTCTCCTGATAGTCACCGGGTTCTATATCCACCGGCCCTTCGTAGCAGACGGTGGTGGCTTCCTCATGTCCTTGATGCGTGGCGTGCATTTCTTCGCCGCCGCCGTCTTGATTGTAGTAGCAGTACTCCGTATTATCCGAATGTTTGTCGGGCCCAACAAGGATTGGCAATCCTTCATTCCGACTGGCGCCGACCTCAAGCTTTTTCTGAGGTTTGTTAACTACTACGCTCGTGTTGCTACGAAGCCGCAAATCGAGAAAAGATACAATCCCTTCCAGATGCTCTCCTACATCTTAGTTTTCCTGTTGGTCATCTTCCAGATAATAACAGGGTTCACACTGCTATATCCTGACGGATGGCTCAGATTCATCTCCTATGGAATATTCAATAATGAAATCAATGTGCGGGTGGCCCATTTAATCCTCACGTGGATATTCCTGCTGTTCCTTATGATTCACGTGTACCTCGGCATTCGTGAAAGCTTCCAGGAGATGAAGGGGATGCACCTGCTGTCAGACACTGAAGAGAAGTAGGCCAATAAACGAGGAGAAGAGCCATCCGTGACCAAGAGTACAGGCGACGGGACGACGATGGTGCTGGGTGTGGGAAACCTGCTGTTGGGTGATGAGGGGTTCGGTGTTCACGTGGTGCGCCGCTTGAAAGAACGCAAGCTGCCTGGCCACGTCAGAGTCGAAGAGGGAGGCGTCGGCGGGTTCAATCTGCTGGGTTATCTGGACGGAGTGAAGCGGCTGCTGGTGGTA
>JADHWZ010000029.1 GCA_016783225.1 Dehalococcoidia bacterium
TTGGTGATGTCATAGCCTAGCGCCGCTTTGACTACAGGAGGGCCCCCGGGAAAGACCTGGCTGATGCCCTTCACCATGAGGTTGAAGTGAGCCAGACAGGCATCGACAGCCGGGAGGCCAGCTACCGAACCCATCACCGCCGAAACAACCGGCGCTACATTGAGGAGACGCGACGCCATAGTTGACCAGACGTTGCCGTCAGGGAGGTATGTGCAGCCAAGCTGCTCAAAGGTGCGCACGCTGCCCCCGGCAGCATCGAGCAGACGAATGTAGGGTAAGCGCCAGTCCAGGGCTAGTTTGAGAGGATTCGGCTTGCTACCTATGCCCTCCGCAGCAGACCCACCCCGGACCGTGAAATCCCCACCGCTGAGAATCACTCTGCGCCCATTCAAGGTACAGAGGCCCATCACTGAAGGGTTCGGCGTGAACTCCACCAGTTTGTCATCGTCATAGGTACCACTACCGGCAAGCCCACCTATCTCCTCGAATGATCCTGGGTCAGCCAGCGCGGCGATTCGCTCGCGGACAGTCAGCTTACCCCGTGCACGTTGTCGTGCCACACCTTCCGGGCCACCCATCTGTGCGGCAAGATCCTTCCGGTGCTTCAGTTCTTCAATCTCCGGTCGCCATACCATGGACTGCCTCCCTTCAAGTATGTACAGACTGTGTAGTCAACCACCCGACAGGCCCCTCTACTCGGCTCAGGTGATAAAGCCAAACAAGGGCTCTGTTGAAGCTATTTTACCATAGAAAGCTGCCTGTGCACCCAGTTGGACATAAGTATCTGGGTTTGAATGGTGAGACGGTCAGCCGGTCCGTTAGTCTATATATTGTGAACACCATGTGCATGTTTTCATTCGCCTAACTGCTGAGCAAGAAATCGATGGAATCTCTGTTGGCTAGTTGTGCCATGAACTGGTGGGCATGCGGAATGTAGTTACAACTTTGGAGAGGGTACTCTTATTAGGCAGATGACACAATACAGGCGATTGTGACATCGTCTGCACACCATGGACGAATGTTGCCACGGGGTGAACCATTCCGGTACATGAAGTTAGCCCCAAAGCCCGTGTTGGGCGACCCAAACGGCAACGAGCGAAGCAACGCAGCCGCATCCAGTGTCACGCGCCGTTGCTGTTTCATTCATTTCTTATCTTAGCTCGTTGGTCTCTTTCCCATTTCTCATACCTTCGCCAGACCCTGAACCAAACACGAGCAATCGAATCAATTGCATCTGCAAGAACGGCCACACTAAGATCCTCAAAGGATATCGAGCCCAAAGACTGCCAGTTTCCCGAAGTGACATCGGTGTGGGCATACTGCTGGGGAACGAAGCAATACGAAAGGAGATAGGAATGCTGGCATATAGCACTCATGAAGTCCCACACGTTGCTATTGTTGGTACCCCACGAGATAATGAATTTCCTGTCGCATAGTATGTCGTCGGCTGTCTTCAGAAATGATGCTTGATATTCCCGGTCACTGCTTGGATCCCTCGACGGGTACCCGTCTGGGTCATAGAGGAATCGCTCATTGTTCTCATCGATTCGGTAACAACGTCTGACCATATCATCCCACTCAGCTTCAACATGTCCGTGAAGATCCATTTCTTCTGAGAATCTCCTGCTGTCGCAGTGGAAGGGCACGTGTGCGTCTGCAACATAGTGACTTAGCATGAAAAGCAATAGCGCCACTTGATTATCCGTCGGAGAAACGGGTGACCCTTTGTCCTCTCTTTCCTGTATTTTCAGATGATCGACCACTGAATGTGCGATAGATTCGCAACGATCAGGCAAGTTGTCGCACTTGTCAACCGTGAAAGATCTCTTTCTTAGAGGATGGCCTTTGCCGTGTTGATAGCCCAGGTAGGTTCCTGGAAGCCGTCTAAACCTGTTCTCAGCTTCAGCGGAAGGCGTGAGTTTAAGCACGTGACTGTTGGCCATGTCTTTTATCACTGAGTCAGGGTACCAGGCTCCTCGTATCACTCCGTCCTTATGGTTTTTGAACCATCTTATGAGGCTATTGGCGTACTTGCGGTTTGCATCGGGCAGGCTTGTTTCTTCCAGTCTTCTTATTGCCATAAAGGCTAGCCAGGCATGAGTGAATTTCTTCATCGTAACCCCCCATTCAATTACTCGGACTTTTTGCTCTTCACGTCAAGGCCAGCCGTGGATGGCCGGACAGACGGCGGTCGCATTGGCCAACAGCCATATGGGCGAACACAGAGCTCGCCCAACCCGTTCACAGCCTGTGAAATTCCAACAGCTCAAGCGTAGCAGGATCTCTGACATCCCAGCAAACCAGCCTTTCAGCACGCCGACTGATACTCGCTACCACCTTATCATATATCTGGTAATTGCCGAGTCGGAATGAGTAATTGTCGAAGAAACACAACCTGCCTTCCGAAGGTGTGAATGCACAAACTGTATGGCTGGCCTGAAACGGCCTTACCATAGCCGTAACCAGAACTGGGCTGCAATTCGGGTTCCACTCGCGGAGCAGCTCGGCAGCCAAGCTGGCGAAACCGTCACAGTCATCCTTCTTCTTGGCCCAGGTTACCTGTGGGTAGCTGATGCAGTCGAACAGGTGAAAAGGTCCGTCCATTGTCTACGTAACCTGCCTCAGACACGCTTCGATTTCTTCTAACGAGCTGGCTGCAGGGAGAGCAGTGTGGAGATAACGACGCTCACATAATCGGCGACGCAACCGCGACCAACCGTACCGACCGGTACGAAGCCACCAGATTAAGAAGCAATCGACTATTGATTGCACAATGCAAAGCGCAGCCCAGGAAACCCTCGACACTCCATCAGCCAATAGCCTGTTGTGCATGGAGAAAAGCTACTGCGTGACTATCCGTTTTCGCGCAAGTTGCTCCGGCCTAATTGTCACCCCACCCACAAGTTTGACACAGGGTAGTTTCCTTACCTCACCTGCAAAGCAGTTGTCAAATGTAGCTATGATAGCTTTTCCCTGCCCTGTGATAATGTCTACGTTCCCACCGAGAGTCTTTATGGTGGAGATCGTCCTGTCGGTAGCTTCAGGTGTGAAGCCTTCTTTAAGAATAACCAAGAAATTCTGTAGAGCCATGGAGATCTCCCCGGTACTGTCTTGCTATGGTGGGAAGCCCCCTCCCTTTGAAATCGTAAGACTGATGGGTGTTCCTGCAGCGACCTCCGCACCTTGCCGGGGCTTCTGTGCTATTATCATGCCTTCAGGCTTGCCGCTTTTTCTCCAAGCAATGTTGCCTATTCTGAGATCGTTCTCTCTGGCAACTCCTTCAGCTTTCTCTCTGTTCAATCCCAGTAGACTAGGCACACGAACGACTTGAGGCTTTGACACTACAATGTCCACCGCAGTGTTGATTGGCACCTTCGCCCCGGACCTTGGTCTCTGCTCAATTACAATGCCTGGTTGTTCTCTATCGCGTCTCTCTGTAATCCTACCTACGCGAAGCTTGGCTCCTGCAAAGATGTCAGCAGCTGACTCTTTTGGCATACCCGTTACATTAGGCACAGTGACTACTTCAGGGGTTGCAGTGACCATATCCACCTGAGTCCCCACAGGAACCTCTTTGTCAGGTCCAGGGCTCTGCTCAATCACAGTACCCTCGGTTTCTTCACTTGGGGCTTTCGCAATTGCACCTACGTTGAGCCTCGCTTTCTGAATAGCTCTCCTTGCGTCTTTGAGTTTTCTTCCAACCACACGGGGCACCGCAGCCATTTCGAGCTTTGCGATCAGCAGATCGATTGAGGTCTCAACTCGCACCAGAGTACCGGCAGTTATGCTCTGACTGATCACAGTGTTTGGTCGCGAATCGCTGAATTCCAGAGTCATCTTGCCTACTGTGAGCTTTGACTTCCCAATCATATCAATGGCATCATCTTCATTCATGCCAATGAGGTTAGGCACTCGCACCTCCTTGACCTTACAGATTATCAGAGCGACAGAGCTTGCGATTGGAATTCTGGAATAAGGGGCTGGATGTTGCTCAATCACAGTTCCAGGTGCAGCCAGACTGACGCGCTCCGCTATTTCGCCTTTCGCAAGTTTGGCCTTTCTAATACAGTCCAAGGCTGCATCCACATGCATTGCTATTAGATTGGGAACCTCCATCGTTCCAGGCAGTGCGGCCGGGGCTTTAGGGGTCGGCTTTATGGAAAAACGGAGAGTGCTCAGACTCTCGGAAGAAGCGACCTCTCCCGATCTGGGCAGCTCGAAAGCTATGCTACCTCGTTCGTCCAGGGTGACGTTTACTTTGAGATCAGTGTCAAGGTTACTGACCACATAGTTAATAGGCCCTTCACGGCCCCTTAGTCCATCCTGCATCTTCTCCAAGGCAGCCCCAAACGAAGATAGCAGATTGTCGGGGCTGAGCTTTGGTCGTTCCGTTTGGAGAGCGTGTAGCTCTCCCTCCAGATCCTGGATTCTCTTATTCAAATCCGCTATTGCCTGGTCTTTGGCTCTTATGGCTTCTTTGGCCTCTCGTAATTGGCGCTTGATGCTTTCTATGTCTTGTGGCATTTCTCTCTACGCCCCCTCTATCATGACGGGAGGAGGGATACAGACTACCTTAGCTCTTAGCACGCTCGTTCCAGCTGCTTCGTAATCAAACAGGCTCTTGTAAGATGCATTGAGTGGAGCTGCGTACAAAACCGGTTTCCAGACTACTGGCTTTCCCTCTTCTTTCTCTTCCTCTTCTTCCCAGTGCATTGAAACAGACATCTTGATTTCGATATTGGTTTCTGGCAGATGATACCATGTGGCGTGCAAATCATAGCCTAGCTCTTCTCTCTTATCTGCGAGCTCTACTTCCGTGGCAATCGAGTTTTCATCTAATGCTCTCTGAGCCTCCGCGATTGCACGCCCCACGTGCTTAAGCAGTTCACCCAAAGGTGCGATCAGAACTTCTGTGACTCTCTCTCCTACCTCGTTAGACTCGTTCGGCATGTCTTGTCCTCCTACGTCTTTTCAACCTACACCCCGAAGTCTCCCCAGAGGGGACTCCCTGATTGAGACCCCTCTGGGGTTGGGAGCACCTTCAACTTGACTTCCTCCCTAGTCTTCAGGAGCAGAATAAGGTTCGAACTCGGGTATCAGCCGCGGCGGTGGGGGCACTGGCACCAACGTGGTGCGCAGCAAGCTGGAGGCTTCCGCCTTATAGGAATACTTCTGGCTGTAGCTAGCGTTGACACTGGCTGACCAGCAAGCGAATCCTATTTTGCCTTTCGCGGTAACCCCTACCTCTTTGGTCTTGGTCATACTGATGGCAATCTTAACCTCAATGACGCTCTCAGAGAACTGGTAGAAGGTAGGGTTGATACCGAATTGGAGCAGCGTCATCGTCGCAGACTGCGAGGTCCAGTTCCCACTCGCATCTTCAGTGAATCGTAATGGCACAGTGATTTCGCTAGCCGTATCGGACAGCTCTAGCAACGTCTCGATCGAATTTCGGTCCAGTGCTGACTGAGCCTCAGCGATAGCCATTCCAAGCTTTGTCACCAACTGCGGAAAAGGCGCGTTCAAAACATCGTTACCTACTGCCATTTCTTACCTCCTAATATGATATGATCTAGTTCGTTTGCCACCCGCACCCGCCAGAACCAGACTGCCCACAGCATGGGATCGAACCGGTGACTTGTTCTCCAGTCAAGCTCATCCGTCACGTGCAGAGGCAACTTGCCTTCTTTGTGTGCCTTGAATTATCTCATCTGCATAACCTCCTCTCAAATGCCAAGCAAGCGGCGCCGATGAGGCCTACTCCCTTGACGCCTCCACCTTCGAAAACGGCGTCAGCCTTAAGGCTATTTCCTTCCTTCATCATTTCCCTCGTTATTATCTAGCGTAGGGTGCCAGTTCAACCTCAGTCTCTAGCTTCTTTCGTGCCTACTGATGTAACCCATGCTTTCGTCCTCAGCCCGCTTCAGTCCATGCACTGACGACACGAAGGGCATCGGCAACCGCCACCAAACAGCCACTCCAGTGCCCTTGCGTCATACTCATTGTCTCCTCTCACTGAGTGCGGACCGTTCGCAAGCTTATTTCACTCGGGAGTTGTTGATTCTAGCGAGCAGCCACCAACAAGTCGGCAAAGGAATCCAACTGACTGTCGAATTTTTCAGCAATGCTAGTCCCGTCTTGTTGCAAAGCAGCAAGATTCTCGGTTGAGGTATCATCCATGTCAGGACTGGCATAAAGGAGATCATGATTGACTCTTAAGTACTGTTCGGAGCGGCCAACTGAATCAAAGACCTGAGATACTTGATAATCCACGGTTTCTGAAACAGCAGACATCAGAATGTCCATTATAGGTCTAATCCAGCTGAGAGCCCCCCAATCTTTGGCCTTTCTATAACTGTATTGTTTCTTGATATATCCCGTACCAATGGACAGGATGGCCATGTCTATCGCAGTTGGTTTGCTATCAAACTTCTGCCTTGCTTCCGCATATGCGCAAAGTGTTGGATTGTTTGCGAATATGCCGCCGCCAATCACCGGATAGGGAACGTTTGTCAAAGACTTCATCATCTTGGCTTCAAAGAATGTCGGTTCTGCTGACGTAGCTCTAGCAATATCCCTCACTAAGTAATCGTGCATCTTCTTTTCTTTTGCATCGAGTTGGTTAAAGAACTTTGCCCTTCTCCTCTTGATATCGTAGGCAGTGACAAGGCAAGGCTTGAGAAGCTCACTGAGCCTCAGCTCTCCGAAGTAGTTTTTCAGAGCTTTTTCCAGTTCTCTTGCACTGTACCTCTCATCTAATAGACCACCGAGCGCCCGAATCCTCTGTGAAAGTGACGCATCAAAAATCTGCTGTCCTCTTTTCAGATATAGGTCTACAGCTTCCTCGGCTGAAAAGCGCGGTCTTGTCGGATTGCCGTTGAAGTCAGGGCAGAGATAGACACAGGTCAAGATTCCACCAGTGCTCGTTCCGGCTACTAGGTCAAAGAAGTCCGCGATTCTGGCATCTTGATTTCCCTCACGTTCTTTTAGTTTTCGCTCGAGTGAGAGTAACACTTGTCCTGGAATGATACCTCGAATGCCACCTCCGTCAATTGATAGAATGCGGGTTAATTTCGCCATGATTGCACCACCTCCAGCTTATTTTCTACCCTTATAGGTCACTAACCTTGGGTTATCTGCTCCCAACTAGACGAGCTCTAAGTTCGTCTGATTCTGCTCCAAACCAAAGAGGCACCAGCAACCGGCACCAAACAGCGCTCTTGGTGCCCTCGTTTGGGCCGCATCTCCCCTTGCGACCCAGCTTGCATCTGAGGGGGGGAGTATCGACCAGGGACTTTGGGAAGGGATTTGGCTCTTGGTGGCAAACATAGCAACGGGCTAACGAGCGCTTAACTCCGGAGGACGGTCGGGTGAGACTATCAGTGTAAACTGCTGCACCTCAGAAGGTGTCTGGCCTGACTCAATGGTTAGAGCTAACGTGTAGTCGTGGTTCGGTAATGCCCAGTCCGAGTGCAGGGTGATGCGGTCTTTGATCAGGCCCGCCAGTTCTACACTATAGGGCCAAGTTATCCACTCGGCGCCTCTTTTTTGAGCTCTTACAATCCGGACTGTCGCAAAGCCAGCGGGGTTGATTGCATCTGGCATATCGAGATAACAACTCAGCTGATAGTCCGTTTGATGGACTGCGAACTCAGCCCGTGCCGTGCAGTCTGTTGCCCCTCCTTCTCCATCGTTGTCTACTCGAACGACAATGTCATGAATGTTTGTGCCTGTGGTGATAGGTCTTATGGAAGTAGCGTCTATGACAAGGTAGGGCTCTTGGTTTTCATTCACTGCTGACAAGCCTAGCCCACCCAAGAACAAAAGGAAACTGACCGCTATGCCCATTATTGTTCGTGGTATTTTCATCCAGTCCTTCTTTAGCACGGCCAAAGCTATGGTTGAGAATAGGCACAGCACAGCTACTACAAAAAGAGTGACTACTATCTGAGGCAAACAAGGATATATGTAATCTGTAAACAGAGTCGTTAGCGATTCCATAGGCTCACCCTCTCCTTCAGTTCACTATTGAAAGTGGCTATGTGGGGCCTCTTATTGCCGTTTTGTCTAATAGCCGCACAAGTAACATCTTGGCTAGCCTCACATGCTCTTGAACTAAGAAGGGCACCAGCAACCGCCATCAAACAGCGATCCCAGTGCCCTTGCTTCATCCGCTTAACTCCTCGTAACCCAGCTTATCTCGCTTGTAGACTTATTTCGTATATGGCCATCGCATTCTAGCCCTCACTCATACTGGTTGTCAATACCTCGAAATGCAGAGATGAACCCAGGGTACCTACGGCGCTTATGAAGTCATCAAAACCTGTAGCTGAAATTCTGGGCGGATACAAATTAGCTTAACGTGTCCATGTCAATGCCACGCCGTTCAGTCGAGCATTGCCACCGCGTCGATCTCAATGAGCGCTCCTTCGCTCAGCAGGCTTTTGACGATGATGCCAGTGGACGCAGGGAAACTCTCCCCGAAGTACTGCTGCCGTATGTCAGCAGTCGCTTTGTAATTCTCTTTACTAGTGATGTAGTCTGTGGTCCATACCACGTCTTCGAAGGTAGCTCCGGCAGCTTCCAAGATAGCCTTGAGCTTCTCGTAAATCACTTCGGTCTGCTCAACAATGTTTCCTGCAACTACTGGCCTGTTTGTAGCTGGATCGATTAGGGTAGCATCCGTGCCGCTGATGAAGAGCATGTTGCCCTTGCGTACCGCTGGTGCAAAAGTCAGACTCTTGTATGCTTCCCAGCCCGGGTTTATCATTGTCTTTTTGCTCACGGGGATCCTCCTTTCTGTATTGCGGCTAGAAGATGGGCTTGATATGTGAACAGTGTCGCAAGCTGCATGTTTTTGGTTCTGATCTGGCTATCCGCGTGCGCCTGTCGTCCTCTCTTGTGAGATCCTAACACCGTGTAATACAGCCGGGCAATGTGAGCTAGGCTATTGCCGGTACGCTGCTCAGGTTGCAGCCAACTGCCTAAAGTTACAACGCCAACTTCGACGATCCGTCTTCCGCTTTAGTCATCTATCTGCCCCGTCCGTGGCAGGAGCAGGGGACCATAGCGAATGCTTGTGCTACGGTTGGATTGCAGCGATGACCCCCCAGACGAAACGGAGCAGGTCACAGAGATTTACTGGCTGAGAACTGACAATAGCCGCTTTTCGGCAAGGATGCCTCCATACTGGCCACGGCATCTAAGTCCAAGCCCTGGTGCAACACGTCCATGGCAGTGAGACAGACGTGCTTGCAGACCATCAACTTCGCCACGTCCTTTCCACACTTATCAGTCAATGACTTGTAAATGGGGCAATCGGTTATTCTGTAAGCCAAACGCCGAGGACTGTTTTCCATAACAGGCAGGTTAGCCAGTTCGAGTATGCTTGAATAGGCTATCTCCAGGAATCTCTGTGGGAGCAGAGCGAATTTGTAGTAACCACCAAGCTGGTCTATAGCCTCTTTCAGTACCTCATAGGTCCTGTCCGGATATTCCTCGCCCAGTTGGAGAGTCCTCTGTATTAGGTCCCTCCCGTACTCCGCGAAGATCTCCTTGCCGATCTCCTCAATCTGTTGTTTACTCTTGTTTGCAATAGCTTCAGAGAATCGGGTGACAACTTTTTCTATGTCAAATTCCCGACGTATCAACGCCAGCATATCCTGATTCAGCTCATAAGAAAGAGCCTTTTTCTCAGCCATTCGAACCCTCCTCCAGAACCAACTTGATAGCCCCTTCGGGACAAATGTTGACGCAATCCCCACAACCGGTGCACTTGTCTATGTAATGTGCCCACAGAAAGTAGTCCCCTGGCACCTTAGGGTCGGTCTCCTTGAACTTCTCCACCTTAGCTGCCGCGACCATGAACACAGCCTGCGGGCACACCTGAAGACACTTCTTGCAAGCAAACGGGGTTGTGCACTTCGATGCGTCTATCTCTATCTTTATCATTACCAAGCCTCCTTCAATGCCGGTAAGCTCTCCCTCTCCACCAGAGTTATCGCATTCTGGGGACAACCCGACTGACAAAGACCGCAGCCAAAGCATCTAAACTGGTCAATGTTGGGCCTGTCTTTCACAACCTCAAACTTGAGCGCCCCGAACTGGCAGCGCTGAACACATATCCCACATCCGTTGCACAAATCATAATCCACCTTGGCAACATAGTGTCCCTTAAGGGCATTGAGCTCCAGACCGTAGTCCAAGCGGCCTCTTATGGCCAGACAATCCGGGTAGCTGCAATTGCAGATTCCTCCCATATACGGCCCGCCAGACGGACTTACGCCGAAGGTCATAAGCAGATGCATGAATCCAGCTTTATCCCACTTGGCAAGCCATTCCTTAGCTTCATCAGCATCCATGAAGTGGACGCCTCCCTTGTATCTCTCGGGCCAGCGTTCCCACTTAAGCATGCCTACACCAAGTCCTGTGCATGAATATTCGTGCTCATTCGTCTCTTCTTGAGCTCGCACATGATGACGGCAAAGACAGAACATCGCCGCTATGGGATAGGCAATATCACACACCTCTTTAGCTTCGTCAAGCGTCACCGTTTGCGCTAACTGGATTGGCCCCTTGGGGAAGGCCATATCTCGTTGATTCGCCTTTTTCACCAGCTCAGCGAACTTCTCAGGGTCTTGCACTTTGGCGGTCATTATCTCTCCGAGGATTCTCCCTGACTGAGCTTCTGGATCGCTTCCATATTCCTTGGGCGCGTCCCCTGGTCTTTTGACCGTATACATAAACCTGGCATAGTTTTGGGGATTGAGAAACCATCTCGTCCCATCTCCATATTCATCACAGACCCAGCACATGTATTATTACCTCCTTTTCTTGACAGTAGCCTTGTCGCAGTCTCAAAACAAATCTGGTGGCGCTCCAATATGGGACGCTAACTGTGTCTGTTGCGTTATCATCTCCGCGCTTCTTGACATCGTGGCCGGTCATGAATGCCGCTTATGTTACCATCATTCGGCGGACCAGCCAAATCTCAGGACTCTTTCATGTTAGCACAGCGTGTCACATATTCATGTCTGTTAGAACCGGGCATCTATCGACATGTCACAGTCAAACGTCGCTGGGGATAGTTTCGCAGGAGAAGTTCCTGATTCTCCCGCTTTTCAGGCTATATTCTTGAGGTACTCGATGTCAAACAGGAGGCTAACTACAAGCGTGAAAAGCCGCGCGAGTTGAAATGGGACAGCCAAAGTTGATATGTTACGGCTTCGGGCTGGCTACAAGTCCTGACACAATGGCTCTAGTAGCCATCGAAAGCCAGCATCCCACAATAGATTGCTCTGCCCGCAGTTGATATGAGAATGCCGACATATTCCTATCAGGTGAGCTTCGGAACATGAGAGACGTACTGGTAGCGGGAGCAGGTCTGCACCGCTACGACATTTTTCCTGAGACGTCCTTTGTTTCTATGGGTGTGGAGGCATGCCAGCGGGCTCTGGAAGATGCGGAAGTACAATGGCAGGATATTGAAGTTGGATACTGTGGTTCTCTCAACCTACCGCCCATGAGCGGTCATGCTATTGGTCTTTACCTCGGTACTTATGGAACTACCATGACCAACGTGGAGAATGCGTCGGCGAGCGGCTCTTCGGCTTTTCGAGAGGCATACCTGGCCATTGCCTCGGGGATGCACGATGTCGCTATCGCCATCGGGGTGGACAAGCTAAGGGAGTATCGACGTCCATCTCCAAGAAAAAAGCAGGATGGGAAAACAGAAACCGTGAAGGCCCCCAGCAATACTGGAGACATGCAGTCGTTCGCCTTACTCGCCCGGGATCACATGGCCCGGTATGGCACAACGATAGACCAGCTTGCCATGGTCTCAGTGAAAAGTCACCGCAACGCCAGCTTCAATCCGTACGCGCACTTTCAGAAGCCGGTAACCCTGGACGAAGTACACCGTGCCCGCATGGTGGTTGAGCCCTTAACCGTACTTCACTGTTGTCCCTGGGACGAAGGAGCCGCGGCGGTCGTGCTCTGTGCCGCTGACATAGCTGCGCGTTTCACTCGGAAGCCATGCCCCAGAGTGCTTGCCTCGGTTTGTACCGGCTCGACGGGTGGTGACCCTCTGGTTGACCTCACCGAAGTGACAGCCTACAAGGCTTATGACATGGCAAGCTGCGGCCCTGAAGGACTTGACCTGGTTGAAGTCCATGACGCTGTCACCATTGAGGAGATCATCTACTATGAATCCCTCGGCCTCTGCCCCACAGGCGAGGGTGGACGTCTGATCGAGAGCGGAGAAACGGAGATAGGTGGACGAATCGCGGTCAACACCAGTGGCGGCCTCATTTCAATGGGCCATCCTATCGGTCCTACAGGGTTAGGGCAGATTGCGGAGATTCTGTGGCAGATGCGTGGACAGGCGGGCAGCCGCCAGGTACCGGACAACCCCAGGAGAGATCTGGCGCACATGGTAGGTGCGGGAGGAGTCTGCTTCATACACATCCTGGGGCTGTGAGGATCTACAGGGTTTGTCTTGCGCGGCCCCACGCTAAGCATGCCTGTTCTTGGAAATACTCTTCGCAGTTAGGACAAGGCCCCGCGGATTGCCTTGACATGACCCGCATTGCTACAGCATACAAAAGCAAAGACGCAGTGCGGAGCAATAACCCTCCACAAACGGCTCTGGATCAGGCCTTCTGGTCTCTACAGTCCTTCTATCGCTTGGCAAACCTTTCGAACCAGTCCGGTATTCGAGTCTCATCGGCCTCTTTCCAGAGGCCAAGCGGCTTCCCTCTGGGCATTTCGGGAGCCGGCCAGTTGTCTACTTGCTGAGCGATCTTCTCCAGGTGGTGAGCCGTGTCGCCCAGATACAATTGAGCGGACTTCGCCCGCCTCGAGTATAATGGCAGGATGCCATCATCAACGGTGTAACCAACACCAGAGAGAACCTGGTGAGCATACCAGCAAGCCCTCTCAATGGCATCGCTGGTCCAGGCTTTGGCTATGGCCACTTCCATATCACAAGAGCGCCCCTCGCTGAGTCTCCAGGCTGCCTGGTAGGTAACCCACCTAGAGGCATCCACTTCACTCAGCAAAAAGACACAGTGTTCCTGGACATATTGATTGATGCCGATGGGCTGCTCAAACTGTATCCTGGTTTTGGCATGGTCCACGGCCAGTTCCAGCACCCGCTGGCCGGCCCCCACCATCTGGGCACATAGCAGCACCGTCCCCTGCTGTAAAACCTTTGCCAAAGGAGACCAACCACCGTTGAGTTCTCCCACCATGTTGTTCTTGGGGACTCTCACCTTGTCAAAGACGACCTTGCTCTGTTTGTCACCGGCCGTAGTTCTCAGTAGGGTGTAGCGTATACCGGGGCTCTTGGCATCCACCAGGAACAGCGTTATGTTATCCTCAGGCGCTGCCCCATCGGCGGTCCTAGTTACACACAGAAGGTAATCGGCGATATGGGCATCGTGAACGAACAACTTGGTGCCATCGATGACATAGTCATCCCCATCGGCCGCAGCACGAACGGTTACCCCTTCAGCATCCCAGGCTTTGCCATCCCAACTGGATTCAGGCTCAGCCAAAGCCAGGGCAAGAATCAGTTCCCCATTGATTATCTTGGGTAGGAAATCCGCTTTCTGGTCTTCACTGCCTGCAGCCAGGATAGTCATCCCACAGAGGACCGTAGTGGAAAGGTGAGGGCTGGGAAACATAGCTCTTCCCATTTCCTCGTGGAGGACAGCCAGGTCCAGAAAGCTGCCCCCGGTGCCGCCGTATTTCTCAGGGTAGACAAGCCCCGTCCATCCCAGGTCGGCCGTCTTGCGCCACAGCTCTGGAGAATAGCCCTTATCACCTTTTTCTACCTCCCTTACCACGCTCTCAGGACATTCCGCTTCCAGGAAATCGCGGGCTTGTTTCTTCAGCATTTCCTGCTCTTCACTCATGGAGAAATCCATAACTCTACTCCTTTCTCTCAGGATTCGTTAATTGAATGCTTCTCATGCGCTCTTGGCGGTGGTAGGTCTTGCTGCTCTTGGCAAACCAAGTCCTCGCTGGGAAACGACAACCTTGTTTATCTCGATAGTCCCGGCTGGATGTGTGCTCAGTGCGGCCTGCCACGCTCTCTCCACCCGCCCTTCGTATTTCACGTCCTCCGAGCCTTTCTGAAGCTGACCGTAAAGGCCAAATATGTCCATTAGTTCCTTGGCGCGACGAGCCAGAGGTGTTTTGGCGAAAAGCGCCCCCAGATTGTAGGGCTGCGGTCCCAGTTTCTCCCTCTCGCTAAAGTACCATTGCCCGTGCCAGCCACAGAGTCTGTCCACCTCTGCTTCAACAACCATCCTTGCAACCGTCTCCCGAACCTTGGGATCCTCAATAAGTGGCTTCCCGTTTCGCTTCGTTTCCTTGCAAAACTGGACAAACAGTTCCAGACTCCGCTTACCACCTGCCGCCGAGCCAGTGCCGCTTCTTTCAAACATAAACGTGGCCATAGCATGATAGAAGCCCCGATTAAGCTCGCCAAGCAGATGATCCTTGGACACCCTTACATCATCAAAGAAAATGTCAACTGTAAAAACACCCATGGTTGGCAACGCGCCATAGGTTATTCCAGGGGCATGCGCTGGGATAAGAAAGAGACTCAGTCCCCTGTGCTTCGGCTGGATATCCTGCGTCCTAGCTAGGGTATAAAGGTAGTCCGCCGGAGCCAGGGCAGTAATAAATGTCTTCTGGCCGTTCAAGATGAAGTCATCGCCATCCTGGACAGCCTTTAGTTGCACATTGGCCTCATCAGAACCAGCATCAGGCTCGGTAAAAGCCTGATACCATATCGAGCCGCCCCGAGCTATCGGGGGTAAGAATTTCTTCTTTTGCTCCTCGGTGCCAAATAGGTGCAGGGGAGGTCCACATACACGCAGTCCCTGACTACCCGGCCAGACTGTCCCCCAGTACCCCTGTTCTTCCATGATGATCCCTTGTTCCATGTCGCTCAAGCCTAGACCGCCAGACTCCTTGGACCAGCCTGGTGCCAAATAACCCTTCTCGCCAGCTTTCTTTTGTAGCTCCATCCCGAAGGCAAGCTGTTCCTCCGTCATAGCGATACCCGCCCTATGGTCTTCAGGTAACTCATTGACACAAAACTCGTGCATCTCTCTTCTTAATCTCTCTTGCTCTTCAGTGAATCCAAACTCCATGATCATCCCTCCTTTCAAGAAATACCGCATTCCTTTGCTCAGGAAACCAGATACAGAAGTGTATCCCACCTCCTTTCTCAAGAACAACGAGCATAGCCGACATTTCCTATGTCAAGGGGTCGCTCACTGAATTTGAGTTGGGTTCGCGCAGGCCTGTACCTGAGGTGGACCCCATCCTTAGGACAGGATAGAGGCTGTCTTAAGAGTGGGTACCACTATCCTCAAGAGGTCTAGTGTTAGAGATTCTACCATACCTGTACTGGTGGCTTCTACCGGGGTTGAGGTGAATACCTCGGCCGGTGTCCGGTAGCCGAGAGCCTGGTGAGGGCGCTCGGTGTTGTAGAAGCGGAAGTAGTTACCAAGACCGATTCTGGCTTCTCTGCCATCCTGATATGCTTTCAGATATACTTCCTCGTATTTCACTGACCGCCACAGCCTCTCGATGAACAGGTTGTCGTTATAGCTTCCT
>JADHWZ010000030.1 GCA_016783225.1 Dehalococcoidia bacterium
CAGCTTGTAGAAAAATGGCATGCTTTAGGCTATGAGTTAGAGAATACCGTGGAAGTGCCGGGAACGATGGCGCGGCGAGGGGGTATTGTCGACATCTTCCCCCCGAATAATGAGTTGCCGGCGCGAATAGAGTTCTTCGGCAATCAGATAGACAGCATCAGGCTGTTCGACCCGAAAACCCAGCGTTCATCCAAGTTGGTAGCTTCGATAGCAGTAATTCCAGCCAGGGAAGACCACTTGCACCTTAATACCGACACCATTCTAGATTACTTGCCGGATAAGGCTCTGTTGATTACGGACGACCTTGGTGAAATCGAAGCTGTCATCAACAAAGTCAGTAGCCAGACTGAGGAGTTTCGACTGGCGAAGATTGGGCGTGGCGAGTTGGCATCAGATTCTCCCGCTCCTTTCGTGGTCTGGAACGAGCTTCAGGCACAAGTCAGGAAAGCCCGGCAACGTCTGACGTTGTCTTCGTGGGACATCCATAGCGCTGATGAGTCGTGTTTTCAGTCTCTGCCCCTGGGTCCGGTGCCCAGTTACGGCGGCAGGCTTGAAGCCTTCTCCAGAGACTTGCGCCAGATGGTCAATAAGAATCGCCGCATTGTTATAGTCAGCCAGCAGACGAGTCGCCTCTCCGAGCTCCTCCAGGAACAGGATATCATGGCTGATTCTGTGTCATTGATGGAACAGGTGCCGCCACCCGGGTCAGTCACTTTGGTCCAGGGTTCACTGGATGAAGGCTGGGCTATGGAAGATGCTCTGACGATGATAACGGACAATGAGTTATTTGGCTTCGTTAAGCACCAGCGCCTGTCCAAGAAAAGGCCGCTGCGCCATCATTGGTTCGTCCCTGAACTGACGCCGGGTGATTACCTGGTCCACATTGAGCATGGCATTGCCAGATTTGCCGGCCTGACCAAAATGTCCTCCGATGACATTGAACGGGAATATCTTGTTCTGGAATATGCCGCTAGTGACAGGCTTTATGTGCCTACCGACCAGATTGATCGTGTCACCCGATATGTTGGCGCTGGCGAGCGACCACCAACCCTCAGTCGGTTGGGGAGTCAAGAATGGGCACGAACGAAGCAGCGAATCAAGGAGTCCGTGGCTAACGTCGCTCAGGAGCTTCTGAGCATCTACGCAGCGAGGGAGGTAATCCCCGGCCTGGCCTTCTCTCCCGATAGCTTGTGGCAGCAAGAATTGGAGTCCTCTTTCCCCTATGTGGAAACGGCGGACCAGTTGGACGCCGTTCAAGCTGTCAAGGCTGACATGGAGAAATCGAAGCCGATGGACCGCCTTGTCTGTGGAGATGTCGGGTATGGCAAGACTGAAGTCGCCCTCCGGGCTGCGTTCAAGGCTGTGATGGACAACAAGCAGGTAGCCTTGCTGGTGCCGACCACGGTGCTGGCACAGCAGCATTTCGCTACTTTCCGTGACAGGCTGCAAGCTTTTCCCATGAGGGTCGAAATGCTGAGCCGCTTCTGCACGGAGAAGGAGCAAGCCACCATAGCCGAAGGCATAGCCGCGGGCACGGTGGACGTCTGTATCGGTACTCACCGCCTTCTGCAGAAGGATATCACGTTTAAGGACTTAGGTCTGATAATCATTGATGAAGAGCAACGCTTTGGTGTAGTACATAAGGAGCATTACAAGAAGCTGAGGCAGGAGATAGACGTTCTCACTCTCAGTGCTACTCCTATTCCACGCACCCTTCATATGTCACTAGCTGGGATCCGGGATATGAGCACCATGGAAACACCGCCGGAGGAGCGCCTACCAATAAAGACGCATGTCGGTGCTTACGATGACGGGCTGGTTCGCGTGGCGGTATTGCGGGAATTGGAAAGAAATGGCCAGGTCTTCTTCGTCCATAACCGAGTTCACAGCATCGCCTTGATTGCCGATAGACTGCGCAGTCTAGTCCCCGAAGCCAAGATATCCGTGGCCCACGGGCAAATGCCCGAGGAAGAACTGGAGAGGGTAATGACTCAGTTTGTCAGCCATGAGAGCGATGTTCTGCTTACCACCACCATCATCGAGTCAGGTCTGGATATACCCAACGTCAACACCCTAATCGTCGATCGGTCGGACAGGCTAGGCTTGAGCCAGCTCTATCAACTGCGGGGCCGCGTTGGACGTGGCAGTAATCACGCCTATGCATACTTCCTGTTCGACAGAGGCAAAGAACTGACTCCACCGGCTCAACGGCGGCTCAGGACCATCTCGCAGGCTACGGAGCTGGGGGCTGGGTTCGCCGTGGCCATGAGGGATTTGGAAATTCGAGGAGCCGGCAACCTGTTGGGAGTGGAGCAAAGCGGCTACATAGCTGCTGTGGGCTTTGACCTTTACTGCCGTCTGTTGGCTGAGGCTGTGGAAGAGTTGAAACAAGAACAGACGGGCAAAGTCGGGAAGGAAATGCCGCGGTTGCCACCTCCCACCATAGCTTTACCTACGACTGCCCACATTCCAGAAGACTACATCGTCACTTCAAGTACCAGGCTGGATTTCTACCGGCGATTGGCCGGTGCAAGGCAACCCGAAGAAATAGAAGATATCGCCCATGAACTCAAGGATAGATTCGGAGCAACACCGCAGCCAGTCGAAAACCTCCTCTACGTGGTGGAAATAAGACAGCTTGCTGCCGAGGCGGCGGTAGAATCAATTCTCACACAAGATGAGCAGATTGTACTGCGCTTTCACCTCGGTAGCGCTCTGGGGAGGCCACTCGTTACGCAGAATTGCAGAGACAGGGTCAAGGCAGGAGTCAGACAAATAAAACTAGATATGAACCGCCTCGGTGATGCCTGGCCGAAAGTGTTGAAACAACTTCTCCAAGAGGTTGCCCCGAATACCTAGCTCCTTTGAGTGAACTCACGACTGATGGCAGTTGCTAATCCTCTATGCCATAATCGTGTAGATAGTCAATGAGGTCTTGAACAACGGCGATTGCCTTTATCTCTTCGTCAGAGATTTGCAGTTTTCGCTGTGTAGTGCTGAATTCCTGCTCTATGGCTGAAACAAGCTCTGCCAAATCAGAGCCGTCGACATTCAGATCAGCAACGAGAGATGCTGAAGGTTCGATTGATGGCTCCTCAACGCCAAGTTGCTCCGCAATTAGCTTCTTAAGACGCTCAAAAATGGTTGCCACTCTTTGTTTCTCCAAGCATCAGGCTCGCCTAGTTCCCCCGATTGGCTCCTCACCGCTACTTTGCTGAAGGTGTGCAGCGACTACCGACCCCAGAACTCCGTTGACGAATCTGGAGGACGTATCACCGCCAAAACCCTTGGCCAGCTCAACAGCTTCGTTAATGGCTGCTTTCACAGGCACTCTATTATCAAACAAAACCTCAAAAATGGCAAGGCGCAGAATATTCCTGTCGATAGTGGCTATTTGTTGCACAGGGAACGCAGGAGCGAATTCCCGAATCACGTCATCAATCCCTTCCTTACTGTGCAAGACTCCTGTAACCAAGCTCTGAGCGAAGTCAGATGCTTCATGGGGCAAAGCTGTCTCTTGTAGCAAACGGGCCAGGACTTCATCGGGATTATGGGCGGAACAGTCAACCTCATACAGTGTCTTCAAGGCAGCAATTCTGGCTTTCCGTCTGGTTCCGCTCATCGTGTTACTCGTTCCTCAACAAATGGGTATTGCCTACACGTACGTGGCGCAATCCCGCAGCTTCGGCTATCTGCAGGCATCGCTCGGCTTCCTGGAACGAAGTAGTCGGCAAGTCCGTCATCAGGAAATCGGGGTGAAACGCAAGGAGGGAATACAGAGATGGCAAGGCACGCCGTTTGTTGCCTTTGGAGGTTGTGGCGGCAAACCGAAGGGTTGCCTTGATTTCCGATGAGTTTGTTGGATGATGGACTCGACTTCTTGGAAGTTCTGACGGATACAATCAAGGCATAGACCAAGAGACTCAGAGATGAGATTTGATTCCTTGCCGCAACGCTTACATCTGGTGACAGTCTTGAGAGGCAGGCCACGTTTCAGCATTTCCGACTATAGCTCTGACCTGAGATGTAACTCTAACCGAGCGCAGCTGCCATTTCCTCAACTGACAAACCACTACAGCTTTGGCAAGTCTTGTCTGCCGTCCGGGCAACAGGGAATCATCCCCTGCGCCATGCTGTTATTTCACTGACAGTTTGGGCAGTGCTGACGTTGAAAGTCTGCGCTCCCGGACTAATCCGTTTAATCAACCTAGTCAGTATCTCGCCTGGGCCCATCTCGAAGAAGGTAGTTACGCCCCTGGCAATCATGTTTTCAACACTTTGCTGCCACATAATGGAATGAACAATCTGGCTAACCAGTTCTTCTTTTATTGCTTCGAGGTCGACCAGTGGTTGAGCGGTGACGTTGGCCACAACCGGGACCGAGGGTTTGTTGAACGTGAATCCTGCGATGGCGTTTCTTAGTCTCCCGAGGGCTGGCTCCATCAATGAAGAGTAGAAAGGGCCACTTACCTTCAGAGGAACAAGCCGGCGAGCGCCTTTTAGCTGCATTAGTCTTCTGGCCTTAGTCAAGCTTTCTTGGGTACCGCTGATGGTAACTTGGTCGGGAGCGTCAATATGAGCGATCTCGGTGCCCGCGGAGAGGCAAACGTCTCTGACAGTCTCTAAGTCCAGACCGGTCATCGATAACATTCCCCCAGGCGTTCTCTGACCAGCCTCGTTCATCAAGCGGCCCCGCTCACGGACCAGACGCACTGCGTCAGACAAGCTGAGCGCGTCAGCAACTACCAAGGCCGAATAGGCGCCTATGCCATGCCCAGCGACAAAGGTGGGGGGTGGTAAGCCACCTTGGCTGACCTCTTGAGCGGCTCTCAAGCAAGCAACACTCGTTGCTAGTACTGCTGGCTGAACATTGACTGTCTGTCCGAGCTCGTCGGCAGGGCCTTCGAAGCACAAACGAGACAGGGAAAACCCAAGGGTTTTGTCAACTTCTTCAAAGACGTTGCGGGCCGCAGAATAGTGAACGAAAAGGTCCAGTCCCATGCCTACTGCATGAGACTCCTGCCCAGGAAAAACATAAGCGACCTTTATTTCTTCGACCATGCTTCCTCCTTACATTCAGGTTTAGTAGATTTGAATCGTCTTCCGTCCCTTCCTCCGCAGCAACTCTAATCAATGGTTGATTCCGTAGGGCTCTTTCTCCCTTAGCCAGCCGCTTTCTTCCGACTCTTAATCTCAATCACTTCTCTTCCATTGTAGCTGCCGCAGGTGGGACAAACGTGATGAGGCAATTTGAGGCTATGGCACTGAGGGCAGTCGATCAAAGCGGGTATGGTCAGAGCAAGGTGACTACGCCTCTTCCCTTGCCTCGCCTTGGCATATTTTCTCTTCGGCAATGCCATTTAGGTTTCATTCTCCTTTCTGGGAGCAGACCAATCTCGACCAGCGTTGGTCAGGGACCCACCGACATTGACAGTGACCTTGGTTGAGCTCGTGCCCGCACGATGGGCAAAGCCCGGCACAATCTGGGCGACAAAGTGGCTTGCTAGGCATAGCTAGCAGAGTATACTGACGTATCACCTCGCCCAAGTCTAGTACGTGGTCATCATCAATGGTGATGCAGCTGTCAGACTCCCCAGACAAAGCAAGGTCACTGGCTATGTCCGACCTGGGGGTGAATTCATCCTCAAGGTCAATACCGACTTCGTAGTCAATCGGGCTGAGACACCGACTGCAGACCGCCGCGGCGTTGGCCACTATTGCACCTTGCACCAGAATGCTACGATTGGTGCGGACTAGAGTTACCTCGCCTTTGACCAAATCAATGCCTTCCTGGCCAAGCCTCTCACATATCTGGTAGCGCCGACCTGAGCCAACGGGTTCCTCAAGTAGTTGGGCAACATTGATACGCATTTCGCTGTACGGCACTTGCAAAGTCAGTTCATTATAGGTTGAGGTATTTCGCAATGTCAAGCTATGCCCTACCGTTTCAGAAAAAAGGCGATTTCCCGTCCGGCGTTTCTAGAATGTGCCTCGCTCTTAGGGTATAATAGCTGCTGCAGGTCGTGATGCAACAAAAGGCGGCGACAGAAGCTTTGACGAAGGCGGAACTAAAAGCAGAGGCAAACAGGCAAGTTGGGCATCACCACCTCGAACTGATTCGGCTGAGCCTTAAGATTCATGCCAATCCCGAGCTGGCTTTCAGGGAAAAAAAGGCGTCAACTTGGTTAACAGGGTACCTCAAGAAGAACGGGTTTCGGGTGGAAAAAGGCGTGGCAGGTCTGCCTACCGCCTTCAAAGCTGTTTACGGCGGAGGTCAGCCGGTGATTGCTTTGCTGGCTGAGTACGACGCTTTGCCTGAAATCGGACACGCCTGTGGGCACAACATAATTGGTGTGTCAGCAGCAGGAGCTGGTGTGGCCAGCAGGTGTGTGGTCGATAGCTGCGGCGGGACAGTTGTCGTTCTGGGTACTCCTGCCGAGGAGCTCTTCGGCGGTAAGGACACCATGTTGAAAGCTGGAGTCTTTGATGCAGTAGACGCGGCCATGATAGTACATCCCGGCAGACGGAATACGGCAATCACCGAAGCTCTCGCTTGCATCTGTTTGGAGGTTGAGTTCTTTGGTAAGGCAGCACATGCTTCTGCGCACCCAGAGCAAGGGATAAATGCTCTGGATGCTATGATTCTGGCTTTCAATGCCCTGAATTCGCTTCGGCAACATATTAAGGACAAGGCGCGTATTCACGGCATAATCACACACGGGGGCGATGCTGCCAACATAGTGCCCGCTTACACGGCAGCCACGTTACTAGTCCGGGCTCCTGATAATGCCTATCTCGATGAACTGAAACAAAAGGTTTTGAACTGTTTTGCTGGAGCGGCGCAAGCTTCCGGCGCCCGATTAGACCACAAGTGGGCAGAAATCGTCTATGCTCCCATGAACAACAATTTGTCTCTGGCAGAGCTGTTTGCGCAAAACATGGAATCCATAGGCCGTAGGGTGGAGCCTTTCGAGCCTCGTTTTGGTTTTGGCAGCACTGACATGGGCAATGTCAGCCAAGTTGTACCTGCTATTCATCCTACCGTTGCCATTGCTCCTTCAGGCGTGCTGTTGCATTCAGCAGAGTTCACCCAAGCTGCTGCCTCCAAATCGGGGCATACAGGCTTGCTAGATGCAGCGAGAGCCATGGCTATGACGGTCGTCGACCTTCTGAGCGAACCAGAAGCGCTAGTCAGGGTCAAAGAGGAGTTTGCCAGCAGTGATGGCAAAGGCTTGCGTTCGTAGGCCCGCACCTATTGCCAGTGCTATCTCTCATAATGAAGATGTGACAGCCACGGTTTGCGCTGTAATGAACTGACAGCTGAATCGAGGACATTGATTAGACTTGCGCCCTTCAGCGACGTGCTGGATTTGAACTGCACTAGGGATTAGAAATCAAGAACTGGGAATTGTAAACTAGAGAGAGCAAACCGATTCAGTCTCTGCTGGACAGGTAGGTGGAAGTGATTCGTGGGGAGAAATCGCAAGCTGGCTTAGATAGCGGTGAACAGGGACTGCTGAGCCGTTATTGGCAGGGACACGGGGGAGAGTGATAACTGGTTCCGCCCACATAGGGGCTATTGAATCAACTTCTGAGCAAGGTAGGAGTAAGAGAATGAAGATTGTTTTTCTGAAGGATGTATCAGCTAAAGGCAAAAAGGGGGACATAAAAGAAGTAGCCGATGGATATGCTCGGAACTTCCTTCTACCTCAAGGTCTAGCTTTGCCAGCAACACCCGCAGCCATTAAAGCGGCCAAGATGCAATCTGAGGAAATGGCGCTGCGTGAAGGTCGTGAACAAGAGGAAGTGAATGAATTGATTCAGCGCTTAGAGGGTAGAGAACTCCACTTCAAGGCTCGGGCGGGTGTGAAAGGGCATCTTCATGGTGCTATCACCAGTGCCGACATAGCTGCTGAGCTCTCTCACCTTGTCGACATCGAGGTTGACAAGAAAAAGGTTGAGCTGGACGAACCATTGCATCATCTGGGCAGCCATGAGATAACAATCAGCCTGGCAAAAGGCTCAGAAGTCAAGATCACAGTGGTTGTTGAGGAAGAGACTGCAAATGACCAGTGAAGACCTGCCACCACACGACGTTGAAGCTGAAAGAGCGGTGATTGGCTCGCTCCTCGTGGACGGCGAAGCCATATTTGATGTTGCCACTTTTCTTGGATCTGAGGACTTCTTCACACAGGAGAACCAATGGCTATATGATGCCTGCGTTGCTCTGTACCAGCGCAATGAGGCCATAAACCAGATAACTGTGGCGCATGAGTTGGTTCAGCGAGGCAAGTTGGAAGAGGTTGGTGGGGCTGCCTATTTGAGCCATCTGGTGTCTACAGTACCCACGTCTCTCCACATTGTGGATTACGGACAGATTGTGTCCAGGTTGTCTGTAATGCGACGCCTGATCAGTGCCGCCAGCCAGATTAGCGCTATAGGCTATAAAGGTGACGCGGACATTGATGCTGCCCTCAGCAAAGCAGAAGATACTCTTTTTAAGGTCAGACACCGACGAGGTATCTGGGATTTCGTCCCCATCCGCGAGGTTCTTGGCCAGTATTTTGAAGAAACCGGGGCGGCTGAGCGCGAGGAGGGCAAGATTCCCCATGTTCTTACCGACTTTGCTGCCATAGACGACCTCCTGGGCGGGTTACAGCGTTCTGACCTTATTGTCCTGGGTGCCAGGCCAAGCTCAGGTAAGACCAGCCTGGCCCTTAATATTGCCAGGAACGCCGCCGTCAAGCAGAAAGCTTGCGTTGGCATATTTAGCTTGGAGATGTCTCGGCAGGACGTTGTCCGTCGCCTCCTGGCAAGCGAAGCCAATGTAGACTGCAGAAGTGTTCGCCTGGGGGACTATACTGAAAGGGAAGAGAGAAGAATCATGGATGCTAGTGGCGTCCTTTCAGAGGCGCCTATCTATGTCGATGATTCACCTCAACTGCGGGTAATAGAGATGCGAAGCAAGGCACGGCGCCTTCATTTCGAACACAATGTTGACCTGATCATTGTTGACTATCTCCAGTTGATGCGGGGGGAAACTAGAGGCGACAGCCGAGTACAGGAGGTTGGTGAGATAACACGCGCGCTGAAGGCGCTTGCCCGAGAGATAGACGCACCGGTGCTGGCTGTATCACAGCTTAGCCGAGCCATAGAACAACGGCTATCTCATAAACCCCAACTTTTTGACCTCAGGGAGAGCGGTAGTATCGAGCAGGATGCTGATGTAGTCCTTTTCATCTCTCGAGCTGAACTGCACTTTACCGAAGACGAATGGAAAAAAGACCACGATATTGAGATTGAGCCCTACCCTAGAGGTATAGCCGAGATTAGTGTAGCCAAACACCGGAACGGTCCTATCGGTGAAGGCAAATTGCGCTTTGTGTCCAGAGCTACCAGATTCGAGGATCTGGAGACTGAGCTGAGCGCAGCCTGAAGACTACCGGGGGATGAAGAAGTATGGCTAAGGACTCCTTTCCTGGGTTCCCAGCAAGAGCGGAGGTTACCCCAATACCTAATGTGTTCATCACCGGCATAATGCCCCGTGTTGAAAACATCGCCGAACTCAAGACAGTATTGCATGTTTTCTGGTTACTCAGCCGTCGTCGGGGCTACCCGCAGTTTATAACCTACGGTGAACTTCTATCTGATGCTATCTTGATGGGTGGGATTGACAAGGGAAACGCATCCAGGAGTGAGATACTCCGTGGAGCACTAGACCTAGCTGTGCAGCATGGTACTATGCTTCACTTGAGACTTGACAGAAATGGAGAGACTGAAGACGTCTATCTCGTCAACAGTGAAACGGGAAAGAAGACAATGGACCAGATTCGACGAGGTGAGCTTACCTTGCCGGGCTTGAGGCCTGCGAAAGAGGGGATAGCTGAGGCTGCGCCGCCACCAGACATTTATAGACTTTATGAGCAAAACATAGGCATGCTCACACCAATAATCGCGCAAGAACTCCAGGAGGCTGAGAAGCTCTACCCGCCAGATTGGATTGAAAGTGCTTTTAGAGAAGCCGTTGCCCAGAACAAGCGTAGCTGGAAGTATATTGTGCGTATTTTGGAACGATGGGCTGTTGAAGGCAAGGACAATGGAAAGCTTGGAAGAGATACTAAAAAAGAAGACGACCGCGACAAATACATCAAGGGCAGATACGGACACATGGTCCAGCGCTGAGCCACGCGAGGAAGGTTTGGCTGACCCCAAATGTCCGCAGTGTAGAGGAGCCGGCTTTGTCTATCCACTATCGGCTTCGGGACGGCCTGATTTCAGTCGAGTTGTCCCATGCCAATGTACTCGTGAAGGGCTGAAAAAGGAGAAACTGAGTCAGCTTCAGCAATACAGTAATCTGGGCGTCTTATCTCGTCTCACCTTTGACAGCCTATCACCTGCTGGAAGAGATGGCGGCACTGCATCACAGCAGTTCTTCGCGCAAGCTTACGAAGTAGCTAAAGGCTTTGCTGGGGAACCAAAAGGGTGGTTGATCCTGGTTGGTCCGAACGGTTGCGGTAAGACACATCTGGCTTGTGCCATCGCTAATCATCGTCTAAGCCTAGGACAACCTGCCTTTTATATTGGAGTTGCTGACTTGCTAGACCATCTTCGGTCTGCCTTTAGCCCCAACAGCGATATCGACTCCGATGAGTTGTTTGAGCAGGTGAAAAATGCGCCGCTCCTGATCTTGGATGACTTGACCATGACAGTTACCACCCCTTGGGCCAAAGGGAAACTGGACCAGTTGCTTGACTACCGGTTCAATGCCCAGATGGCTACAGCAATCACCACCGAAGTGCCAATTGAAGAGTTTCACGAGAATTTGCGAGGCCATCTTACTGACCCTGGATTTTCCCAAGTATGCACAATTGGATGGAAATCCTCACCGTCTCTGGAGCATCTCGGAGGCTTGGAGTTAGACTTATTACGCAAAATGACTTTTGAGAATTTTGATTATAAGCCGTTGAATCTTCAGCTTGAAGAGAGCCAAAGCTTGGAGCGAGCCCACCGCAATGCGCTCAATTTTGCTCAATCCCCCGAAGGCTGGTTAATCTTCGTGGGTGTCAATGGCTGTGGCAAAACACACCTGGCAGCTGCCATTGCCAATCATCTGCGTCAACAAGGCAAATCAGCTTTGTTTATCGTGGTTCCTGACCTCCTTGATTATCTACGCTCTACTTTTAGTCCAGAAAGCAGAGTCTCATATGACGAGCTGTTTGAGAAGGTTAAGAAGGCTCCGGTGCTTATTCTTGATGATTTCGGTGAGCAGGCAGCTACGCCATGGGCTCAAGAGAAGCTGTATCAATTGATCAACTATCGCTATAATGCCAGGTTAGCCACAGTGATTACTACCTGTTCTTCACTAGATGATATTGAACGTCGCATCAGTTCTCGAATGGTAGACCCCAGCCTCAGTCTTGTCTTGAACATCAATGCTCCTGATTATCGGGGCGACACAAAAGCAAGACGGGAACCGAGGCCGCAGCAGCAGTATCCGCGGCGTGGTCGCTTGTCTTGAAGTGTTGTAGGGGGCAAGCTTTCCTGCTAGAATATTCCGGACTAGCCAAGAACATGACTGTGGTGAATTCGCCGGTTCTGGTACTTAATCAGAACTATCAACCGCTTAACATCAGCAAAGTGCGCCGGGCTGTGGTTCTGCTGCTTTGTAATAAGGCCGAGGTTCTGGAGAATGGACGAGGCAGTCTCCACTCCGCTGCCGATGTTTTTGATGTTCCTTCCGTGATTCGTCTGGTCTACTTCATCAGGCGACCGCGGCGACAGCGCAAATTAACCAAGCTGGAGGTTTTCAACCGTGACCAGTACGTCTGTCAATATTGTGGTCATGAAACCAAGGAACAGACTCTAGACCATGTTATTCCCAGACGGCGCGGTGGCGAGCACAGCTGGGAAAACGTGGTCAGCGCCTGCGTGCCTTGCAATCGACGGAAAGCTGGACGGACACCAGCCGAAGCTACAATGCCTCTTCTCCGTCAAGCCAAACCGCCAGGCAACGATGGTTTCTACGTGCCTTACAACTACCTTCGTGTGCACGTTGAGTGGCAGAAATACCTTCCTCAATAGCTATCTGTTTCTGCGTTGGCTCTCGGGCGGCGGTCTGCTAAGCCACGTTATCTCGGCAACAGGGAACTCTACAGTGACTCCTGTCTCCAATTGGGCCGATACCGTTTCCCTTAGTACGTTGCTGCCGACCACCTTAGCCTTCCCCAGAGCTGTAGATACTTCTTGACCTAGCTGGGGCAGCTTTTCCTTCATATCTCAGTATTGCTCATACTCATATCCCAAGCAGCAAAGAAGGCGTCCACAAATACCGGCGGTTTTCATTGGGTTGAGCGCAATATCTTGCTCTTTGGCCATCTTGATGGAGACTGGGACAAACTCGCAAAGGAACGTGGTACAGCATAATGGGAAACCACATCTGCCTAAGCCACCGACCAGCTTGGCCTCGTCTCTGGCACCAACTTGCCTTAGTTCAACGTGGGCTTTCAGGCTGCGGCTCAATTCCCTGACCAACTCTCGGAAATCGACCCTTTTCTCAGCGCTGAAAAAGATGGCAAGATGGCTTCCGTCAAGATTATACTGAGCTGAAATCGGTTTCATGGGAAGGCCAAGCCTCTCGATTGATTCATGACACTTAGCCAGAGCTTTACGCGCGTTCTTTTGCTGTTGCTGAGCTCGCTCTATGTCCTCATCCTGTGCCTTCCGTACTACCGCTTTCAGCGGCTCAGTGAGAGCGCTGGACAAGACCTGTTGTGGCGAGATGACTACTTTGGCTAATTCCAGGCCTCGGCTGGTCTCAACCACTACGTCGTCATTGACTTCCACGGGGGTATCCCGGGCGTCAAAATAGTAGACCTTGCCGGCTCGGTGAAAACGAACTCCGACTATATCTGACATTACAAGCTAACGGGGAGCGGAGGTATTGTGTGCCCCGTTTTCCCCTCCTTTCTAGGCATGTCAAGCATCAGAGTCTCAAATACCAGCTGGAGGTTGGCATTTAAGGAAATTTGCCTTAACGATTTCTGCAAACTGTTGATGAAATCCTTGGTCTGTAGCAAGGTTAGTGTCTGCGCCCAGCCCTCAAGCGTCGGGATGCGATCAACATTCGTAATAGCTTGTTCCGCACCGCATTTGGTCAACATCAGGTCACGCCAGCAAAACAGCCAGAGATCTATCAGCTCTTGAGCTGATTTGCGGTCGTTTCCCTGCCGAGCAGCGTACACGAAGCGCTCTTCTAAACTAGCGTTGAGCAAGGAGAACATCTCAGACAATCTTTGAGTCCACTGTGCAAGATAAGCCTCATCAATCGCAGCTCTCAGTGCCCACCCAAGGCCACCCTGGGACAATCGAGCCAGAAGCTTCGCCCTATCGCCATCGACCCCACGCTGCTCTCTGAGCAAAGTCTCGATCTCTGTTCTTGGCACAGGCTTCAGTTCCACTCTCTGGCAACGGGAAATCACCGTTGGCAAAAGCCGTACCTCCTCAGCAGTCAAGAGAAGCACAATCACCGCAGAGGGTGGCTCTTCTAGGGTCTTGAGCAAGCAATTCGCTGCTTCATCAGACAGACATTCAGCGCCATCGATAATGAAGACTTTGTACCTGCCCTCATAAGGCGGCAAGCTGGCACTCCGCTGAAGGTTCCAAATGGCCTTTATGCTTATCTCGGTTCGCGGCTTCGTATCTTTCGGATCTCTGGCCGAGTTCACATCTAGGACCGTGACATCGGTATGCTTGCCGTCGATGATTCGGCGACAAGAGTAACACTCGCCGCAAGGTGGTTTATCGCCTTGACAATTCACTGCTTGAGCCAAATCAAGAGCCAGGGTGGTCTTGCCTACGTGACGAGGTCCCACAAAGAGATATGCATGGGCCAAATTGCTCATCCTCAGGCTATGTTCAAGCAAGGATAATGCGCTGGGTTGACCTATTGTCCGCCACATGTCTGTCTAACCTGAATCCAACGCTACCAGGTCCTGATAGGTTTCTCGCTTTCGAATGAGGCGAGCTTTGCCGTCTCTGACCATGGCAATTGCCGGCCTCGGAACCATGTTGTAGTTGCTTGCCATAGGGATGGAATACGCGCCACTAACCGGTACGGCGATGAGATCTCCTGACGAAACTGGGGGCATGGTCACGTCTCTGGCGAGGATATCTCCCGATTCGCAATACCTACCTGCAATGGTAACCTTAGCCGTCTCCCTTTGGCCAAGCTTGTTAGCCGCCACAGCTTCATATTTGGCCTCATAAAGAGCCGGACGCACATTATCCCCTATCCCACCGTCGACACAAACATATTTTCGCACTCCCGGTATCTCTTTTATGGCGCCGACGGTGTACAAAGCTACTCCCGCTTGTCCTGTAATGCCTCTTCCAGGCTCGATAATACATTTAGGCGATGCCAATCCCAGTTGGTTAACCGTACTGGTCAGCTTTGAAACTATGGCTTCGGCATAATCACCTATACTTGGCATTGAATGGTCAAGTGTATATCTGACAGCGAAGCCTCCTCCAGGACTGAACTCCTCGAGATGGAACCCGTATTTGATTTCCATCTCACGGGCGAAACGCAGAGCGATGTCTATAGCCCGTTGATAGGGAGACGTGTCAGGAATTGGAGAGCCAAGGTGAAAGTGGAAACCCACAAGATTAAGGCTGGACGCTGACATAGCGTGCGCCACCGCCGCTTCGGCCTGCCCTGTGGTCAACGGGAAGCCGAACTTGCTGTCCAATGTTCCAGTGGTTGTGTAGCGGTGCGTATGAGGATCGACTCCCGGAGCCAGGCGCAGCCAGATATTCTGATTGATTCCCATCTCCCGAGCCATTATGTCAACCAAGTCCAGTTCACAAAGGTTGTCTACCACAACCCGACCGATGCCCCAACCTAGAGCCAGCTTTAGCTCGTCCACAGTCTTGTTGTTGCCGTGAAAATGAACCCTGTCTGGGGGAAAACCTATCGATTGGGCCACGGTCAACTCACCTCCAGAGACAACGTCCAGCCCCAGGCCTTCCTCTTTGAAGATAAGTGCCACGGCTCCATTCAGGAAAGCCTTCGACGCATAAATGACCTCTGTATCTGAATAGCGCCTGGTAAACTCAGCTTGGAACTCCCGGCACCTGGAGCGAAGGGTGAACTCATCGAAAACGTAAAGGGGCGTGCCATATTCCTCAGCCAGCCAAGTGCTATCGCAGCCACCAATGCAGAGATGACCGCGACTACTCACTTCACTTGTCAGGGGAAACAGGGAAAGCTTAGGTGGTTTGCTCTGGCTCATGGTAACATACCAGCGATATCGCCCCGCATGGCCATTATACTATCTGCGTAGTTGACATGTCATCCTTAATTGCGGAAGCGTGTCGTCGTCGGAGAGTCTATTATCCCTGTCTGTCCCAATAGCACTGCACCCTTTATAGAGTAAGACCTCTTCTGGACACCAGAATTGTGACAGAATCGCAGAGACTGACGGGAGCCAGGCCAACCTTGACACTTGTTCACCACAAAAGCTATACTCTCGAAGAGGGCCATTAGCTCAGTTGGTTAGAGCACGGTCCTGATAAGACCGGGGTCTGTGGTTCGAGTCCACAATGGCCCACCACGAATATAGAACCAGGCT
>JADHWZ010000031.1 GCA_016783225.1 Dehalococcoidia bacterium
CTTGACTGGCGCCGTAACAGAAGCTCCCGATGGGCGCGTCAAAATCCGCAATCGCATCTACGAGCGGGCGCTGACCGAAATTGAAGTGCCGCCTGTCCCCAAGCCTACCGACGCTCCACAGCCACAAGATGAATTTCGCTACGATGCCTTCATCAGCTATAGCCACAAGAACAGCGCCTGGGTGCGCAACACGCTGCTGCCCCGGTTGGAGGGTGAGGGCCTGCGTGTTTGCATTGATTACCGTGACTTCGAGGTCGGCACGCCCAGCTTGGTCAATATGGAAAACGCTGTTAAGCACAGCCGTAAGACACTACTCGTTCTAACACCCGCTTGGGTGAAAAGCGAATGGACAGAGTTCGAGGCGCTACTGATCCAGACCAAGGACCCAGTTGGCCGCGGGCGGCGCATTTTGCCGCTCATGGTCCAATCTTGCGAGTTGCCCGACCGCTTGCAGGTTTTCACCTACCTGGACCTCACCGACCCGGCTGAGTTCGACTTCCAGATGCAGCGGCTGGTGGCGGCCATCCGTTCCGCACCACCGTCGCCAACGCCAACTAAGACAACTCCGGTACAACGACCAACGAGACCTTCTCGCCCGATGCCACGCGGTTTCAGTCAAGAGCACGGGCTGGTCACGCTAGGCGAGCTCCTGACCCAGGTTGATGTACAGGTACGCTTGGACTTCGCCGTGTTGGAGTCACGTATGCTGGACAACCTGCAGGATGAGCGCCGCTATGGCACCAGTGAGACCATCCGCAGCGAGCGCGCCCGCATTGTGCAGGAGTTGAACAGGCTGGCCCTCACCCACCTGGGGCGCAGTTTCAACGATCTATGCCAGGCATGATGCAGAATACCAGGGTGATCTAGTGGCATTTTCAGCGCGATTCACGCCATTAGACATTTCCTGAAAGGATGAGAGACGATGGATATATTGATAGATATCCTTCAGTACTTGAGTTCGCTGCCAGATGTGGCTGCTATTGTCGTGGTAGCCGCTGCTCTTGTCGTGCTCTATTTTCAGGTTCAGAATCTTCGCTGGGAAACCCGGTTATTCCAGGAGCGCATCCAAGAAATCCAGCGTGAACTAGAGGATAAGTCCTCCACTCCGTCCCCAGAACGGCCAGTGCCTCGCCCCACTCCATCCCCGGAACAGCCGGTGCCACACCCTACTCCGTCCCCGGAACGGCCAGTGCCTCCCCGCAGGCGTGTCAGAGAACGTCCCGTCCTGAGGCTCAGAGACTGGATACGCGTCATCTTACGTCCGGCCTTGAGGTTGATTGCTGCTCTGATTGCAGTGACTTGCATTCTGTTGGTGCTGGTTGCATCCACCGTATTCCAACCTCCCGAGAAACTAACCATCGCCGTCGCCTACTTCAGCGAAGGCCAGAGCCCTGAAATCCCGCGCGACCTCACGGCCAGCAACGTGATTCTCAACAAACTCAAGGAGATCGAGGCGCAAGCACCCGGCGTGCAGGTCATCAGGCTTGACCGAGTCTTTGTGCGCGAGGCCGCCGCCGAGCAGGCCCGGCAAGAAGGCGAGCAATACAACGCCGCCATGGTGATATGGGGAGATCGTTCCTCGGCCGGGCTGTACACCAAAATCGAGGCTCACTTCGCCATCTTGCAGCCGGGCGGAGGGCAGGCCAACCCCATCACTATGGAACGCGAGGCTTTCATTGGTGGCGAGAAGGTCAAGGTTGGCGGCCGGGAAGTCAATGTGGATGCTCTCAGCGAGCAGCAAGACTTCTTCTTCACCTTTGGCCTGGAAGAAGACATTGCCTATTTCGCTGCCTTCACGGTAGGCCTGATCCACTATCGCAGTGAACAATACGACCTGGCAGTCAAGGAGCTGGAGTTCGCCAGGGACAATGCTCCCTCTCAACCAGATCGACTGGGCAAAGACACCGTGCTCTTCCATCTGGGCAATGCTTACTTCGCCGGTCGAGAAGTTTTCCCTGATCCAGATGCAGCCGTAGACGAGGCCATCGCCGCTTGGCTGGAGTCAGCTCAGCTCGACCCCGAAGAGCCCAGCACCCAGTTCAACCTCGGCGTGGCCTACTACGAGAAGGGTGACCTAGACCGGGCCATTGAGCACTGGCAGCAAACCATCAGTCTCAATCCCAAGGTGGTAAATGCCTACAACAACCTGGGCGTGGCCTACAACCGCCAGCAGAAGCCCGACCTGGCTCTGGCCATGTTTCAAAAGGCTCTAGAAATAGGAGGCGAAGACGCGATTATCCGTGTCAACCTGGGCAACCTGTATTACGATCAAGGCAACCTTGCTGAAGCCATTGCCGAGTGGAAAAAGGCCAAAAAGCTCGACCCACAAAACGTGACCGCCCACAATAACTTAGGGGTGGCCTACCGGGAACTGGGTCAACTGGACAAGGCGATTGCCGAGTACCAACAAGCACTGGAACTCAGCCCCGAGGACCCCATGATCCACAACAACCTCGGCGCAGCCTATCAGGCACAAGGAGACACCCAGGGGGCCATCGCTGAGTTCCAGAAAGCTGTGAAGTTGGACGCGGCTTATATCCCAGCGCGCATCAATCTGGGCATCGTCTACTACTTGCAGGGCGACACTGTGCAGGCGGTGGAGGAATGGCAGGGGGCCCAGCGAGTTGACCCACAGAACCCTCAGGTGCACACCGTCCTGGGAGCCGTATACTACGACCAGGGAGAATATGACAAGGCCATCAGCGAGTGGCAAGAGGCCCTGCGTCTAGGCGGTGACGACGCTGACCTCTATCAAGCCCTGGGAGACGCTTACTTCGCCAGCGGGCAGTTGGACAACGCGGCCGCTGCTTACGACGAGGCCATCATGCTCAACCCTCAGTTAGTGCAGGCCTGTGATGGGCTGGCCACCACCTATATCCAGCAGGACAGGACGGCCGAAGCCGCATCTGTACAGCAACGCTGTGTGGCAGCTAATCCCGAAAGCGCCACTGCTTATAACAATCTTGGCCGGACCTATTATCAAATCGGTGAGTACGAGCAGGCTCGCCAGGCCTATGAGACGGCACTAAGCAAGGACAGCACACTGGTGGAGGCTCATGAAGGACTAGGACTTACGTGCCTCGAGCTGGAAGAATGGGACAGGGCGCAAGAATCGCTGGAGACAGCCCTCCGGTTGGCTCCAGCTCGCGCTCGTACGCATTTCTACCTGGGGAACCTATGTTTCGCTCAAGACAAGTACGCCGAAGCAATGGTAGCCTATCAAAGAGCCTTGGAACTGGACCCTGCCCTGGAAGAGGCCCAGACCAACCTGGCTTCTGCGACGTATAACTTGGGTATCACCCAGGCGCAAGCAGATCAAGTGGCGGCTGCCGAGGAAACCTTCAAACAAGCGATTGCCTTGGATCCCAGCCATGCAGAAGCCCATTTTGCTCTGGGCAATTTATACCTGCGCCAAGAACGTTGGTCGGAGGCTATCAGTGCCTATGAGGATGCCCTGTCTGTCCGTTCGGATTTCCCGGAAGCGCGCAACAATCTTGCTGTCGCTCACTATAATCAGGGGATGGACTTGTACCAAGGAGGGGACAAGACCGGGGCTATCGAGGCCTGGCAAGTGGTCGTTGGGCTAGATCCCAACAACGTTCAAGCTCTCATTGGCTTGGGTGGTGCCTATTATGACCAAGGGCTCTTTGCCAAGTCTGTGACCTCCTATAAGCAGGCACTGGCGCTCGACCCCAGTAGCGCTGAGGCCCGCTTCGGCTTGGGGAACGTGTACCTCAAGCAGCAAGACCCGGTTGCAGCAATCACTCAGTACCAGGCTGCCCTTGATCTGAAGCCTGACTTTTCTGAGGCGCAATACAACTTAGCCATTGCGTACTTTAACCTTGGCCTCAGCCAACTGCAAGCAGGACAGCCTGGCATTGCTGTGCAATCCCTGATGCAAGCCATTGACCTTGATCCAACAAGCGCCCAGGCTTACCTGGTCCTGGGCAATGCCTACTTTCAACAAAAGCAGTGGGACGACGCTGCTACAGCCTATGAAGAGGCTATTCGTCTACAAGCAGACTTCACTGAGGCACACTATAACCTGGGCAATGTGCACTTACAGCAAGAGAGCTGGGACCGGGCCATCTCCGCCTACGAGGCCGCCCTTGAGGCCCGCCCGGACTTTCCTGAGGCGCGGGAGAACCTGGCTGTGGCTTACTTTAATCGCGGGGTGGATCGAGGCAAAGTAGGGAATACGTCTGGAGCCATTCAGGACTTCCAACGGGTATTGGAGATCAGCGAGAATCCGGAATTGAGAAATAAGGCTGAGGCCAACATTAGCATCCTCCAATCCGATGTATCTCCCACAGTCACTCCCTAGCAGCCACGCTACTGATCCCAGTCTTATGATGCCTATCTGTCCAAGTGTGCCAATGATCCGGCCTTCGCAGCCTGCCCGGATGCTGTCCTGCTGCACACTAGCCAATGATGAGGTAGGAAATTCCGAGAAACGCCCCGAACCCGCTGCTGTGGGGTTGCGGGAGGGGGACTATCATTATCGAGAACGGCCAGGTCATTCGTAACCCAAGGCTGGAGGCCATCTCAGCAATAGAGTCTAGCAACTGTCAAGGTAAAGAGCTCATGGCAAAACTCTACTCTCACAGCTGTGTCCAGCTAGCACGTGTGGCAATGACGCTCCTTTTGATATTGGGAACGATACTCGTTATTCCGCAGCCAATCAGTGCCCAGGCTCATGATTCCAGTCCCCCGGCCGAGATCGTCAAGCTTATCTTTACCCACCATTCCTGCGGAGAAAACTGGCTGGCCGACGACCACGGGGGATTAGGGCGAGCACTGGCCGAGAACAACTACTTCGTCAGTGATACCAACTATGGCTGGGGGCCAGACAGCATTGGCGACCGGACGGACATCACCGACTGGCCCGAATGGTTCACCGACCCAAACAGCGACCGCTATCTGGTAGCTCTCTATGCGGAGAGCGGACAGAACTCCTGGTACACGCGGGATCTGCCCGACCCCGGTGGGGAAAACCAGATCATTATGTTCAAATCCTGCTTCCCGAACTCGAATCTGGAAGGAAGCCCCAACGACCCACCAGTGCGAGGCGAGGGACTCACGGTGAGCAATGCCAAAGCGATCTACAACGAGCTGTTGACCTACTTTGCCACCCGGCCGGACAAGCTCTTTGTCGTAATCACAGCTCCCCCGGTTCAGGACCCGACTCATGCCGCCAACGCCCGCGCTTTTAACACCTGGCTGGTCATAGAGTGGTTGAACGGATATGAGGGAAGCAATGTCGCCGTTTTTGATTTCTACAATCTGCTGACTGATCCAGACAACCATCACCGCTTCCACAGTGGCGCAATTGAACACATCACCAATCGAGGAGGAGATACGCTGTATTACCCCAGTAACGGCGATGACCACCCATCTCCGGCAGGCAACCGGAAGGCGACCGAGGAGTTTGTCCCCTTGCTCAACGTCTATTACCATCGCTGGCGGAGCGGAGCGCCCGTTGCCCCGCCGCCCGCACGCCAGCCGACGCCTGTGCCCCCGACGGCCATGCCTCAGCCAGCCCCCGTGCCCTCGCTGATCAGCGAAGGCGAGACGCCAGCCATAGACCCATTGCCTCCCCCGTCCGAAGCTGGTGAGGTGATTGACGACTTTGAGCGTGGAGTTAACGAATGGGTAGTTTTTGCCGACGAGGAGAAGGACACCGAACTGACCTGCGGCCGGGACGAAGCCGATTCCCACAGCGGGGCAGCCGGGCTGCGCATCGAATACGACATCGCTTCTGACAGTTGGGCCACTTGCAGCCTGGTTTACCCCTCTCCCCAGGATTGGGGCGAGGGGCTGGGGTTGACTGTTCGTCTGCACGCCGAACGAGTTGGGCAGCAGGTGACCCTCGTTGCCTATCAGGGGAACTCACCCGACAGTCTGTCTCACTTTGAGTTCCAGATGCAGACTGACCAGGAGGCGGTGGCTGGCTGGCAGCGGGTGGATGTCCCCTGGAACCAACTCACTCAACCCTCGTGGGAAGGGAATGGTACTGCCCGCTTTGATCCCAACCGGGCGATGGGACTCGCTTTCTTGTTTGATGCCCCCGATGGTAGGCGCAACAGCGGTCAACTATGGGTGGATAACGTGAGCTTGTTATCTGCGGTTCCCCCAGCTTCTGCAACTCCCGAACTGGCTGTCCACCCTCAGCCGTCTGTCATATCGGAAAATGAGACCAGTGTCCCCCAGCCAGCCGACGAGTCAGAAAGAGAAAAGGGACGCAAAGGTCTGTGTCCAGGCTCCACAGCGATCGGATTAGTGACATTGATAGGAGTGATTTGGGCACGGAGACAGCCATCATTCCTCAAAGAGCAGAAGTAAGACCATGGTCGAAGAGGCCTTGGAGTTCTTTCGAGCGCTAGCCTATCGCTCAAGATGAACTACATCTTTCACAACAAATCGAAAAGGAGGTTCAAATGGAATTCCTAGAGTCTATAAGAAAGGGGGCGGCTCGAGCTCAGCTCGAGACAGAGAAGCGCCTGCGTATCAATCGGGTTCAGCGGGAGATCGATGCCCTGAACCAGCAAATTCGCCAGAGAACGCTTCAGCTCGGCGAGAAAGCCTTGGAATTGTACCAGGCAGGAGAGTTGCCTGAGCCTGACCTAGTCGCCATCTGTAAGGGCATAGTGATTTTGAAGAAAGAAATCGCCGAGAAGGAGGCACAGATCGAGGCGATCAGGCTAGAATCACTGCCAGAGGAGATGGTGGCTGTCCCCGCAACGTATGGCCACTTGTGTCCCCAATGCAGAATCAGCCTCCCGGAAGAAGCTGGCTTCTGCCCACACTGCGGCAGTAGGGCTATAGATGTCCCTCCTCCTTCCGTGCCAAGTATGGCTGCCAAGTGTACCAACTGTGGGGCCATGATACCAGAAGATGCTGCATTCTGCCCCCAGTGCGGTATGAAGGTTGAGAGGAAGCCAGAAGCTGTTGAGCCGTTGGGTGCAGTCTGCTCTGAATGTGGCAGTCCCCTGGAAGAGGATGCCGTGTTCTGCCCTGACTGTGGAACCAAGGTACCAGAAGCGCAAGCTCCGAAACCCAAAGACGTTTCTATTCCCGAAGAGAAGGGATCCACAACATCTGAGGAGTAGAACTCTTCAGGAGAGCCTACGATCTCTACAAGCCCTCCAGAAATGTGGCCGGATGTAGGGATGTCTTCAAGTGTTCCCTGCATCAGGTCATACATACCCACCTGCGTCAAAGCTATAAGTGTCGGAAATAGGTAAGACGAGTTCAGTAGCGGGGGGTTAGACATGTATTGCATCAAATGTGGTACTGAAAACGATGCACGGGCTAAGTATTGCTACAAGTGTGGCACGCTCTTGCCTACCGATTTGGAAATAGGCAAGGCGGCGGCACCTTATCGCCGGGCCCCAACACTCTGGCAGTGCATCGTGCAATGGTCACTACAACGTAAGGTGGTCGCGATTGCTGGCCTGCTAGCCGTTGTCTTGATACTTGTAGTTGGAATCCGCGCCTTGATCAGCGTGGAAGAAACTTCTCTTCCCCGATTCCCAACGACACCTCAAACTACGTGGGCAGTAGAGAGTAGCCAGATGGCGTTGCGCAGTGAGGCTGCAGAGAGCTTCATGACAGAAGAAGAATTTGGAAAGCTGGCCACTTTGGCTAGTTATTTCACGAACCCCCACACACGTGAAGTGATTACCGGCGAGCTCAAGATTGCACAGCTTTTCACCACACCGTCGGACTACGACGGCAAGACAGTAGCAGCTACCGGAAAGGTCTTGAAGAAAACACTGGTTCTGAGTGTCCTGCCAAGCGGATGGCCGACAAGCTACTACTTGATCATTGACGATGGGACAGCCTCATTGCCCGTTTTGTACCGTGGTAATGCCAAAGCAATCGGCGTAGGAGATACAGTGAGGGTAACCGGCCTTTTCTCTAAAGCGAGCGAAGGGATAAACGCCGATGCGATTCAAAAGGCCGATACACTGACGAGTCTTGCGTCTCAACCATTTCTTCTGATTCTGGCTTATTCGCTGGCCACCGTTTTGGTTCTCATTCTCTTGCCACTCTCGATTCGTGTCCTTTGGCGGAGGCATCGGCAAGCGAAGACAAAAGTGCCGAAAGTAGAGCGGATGACATAGGCCTTGGCCGAGCTTGCCAATTTCATCCTCGAACTGAAGGGAACGGGTAATGGGAAACAAATACCTCTTGATCGCTTCGATAGTCTCAGTGTTGCTGCTGTCCGGATGCACCATGGATGTGTCCACTGTGATCCACCCTGATGGTAGCGGAACGATTAGCGTTAATCTCTCAGAAGTGGTCGAGAACACAGAGTTTATCCGCCAGATGCCTAACATGGCTGATTATCTGAATGCCTGGCGAGATAGTTTGCGGAAACAGGGGATTCTGATTGATATTTCTCGACAGGGGGAAACTGAGCACATCTTCTTGCAAAGCAGGTTCGAAGATTTGGATGGAATCTCGACCCCTGTTGACCTACCGGGCGACATCAAAACCTGGATCGCTGTGGACATGGATTCAGCCCCCTTTGAGGCAGTCTATAGGTATGTCGCTGTGGTTGATACTACTGCTTTATACCAGGGAGCGCCCGGGATAGATTCCAGAGCTCAAGCCGAAGTAGAAAAGCGGTTGAACCAGATGCAGTTCACCTATTCGGTCACACTGCCCGGAGAGATCACGTATACGAATGCCAGAAGGCAAAGAGGCAACAAGATGACCTGGGACATCCGAATGAATGCACGAAACGAGATCAAAGCAGAATCCCGCCTAAGTCATGATTCCCGTGCCAATGTCGTCAAAGCAATCACCGGAGCCCTGGCGGGAGGTCTTGTGCTCTCGCTCTTCTTGCTGGCCTACGGTGCAGTCGCTTACCGTGGCAGAGCGAAGAGGCATTAGAACTCGTGAAATGAGTAACGTGAGGTAGCGCAAAATGGACAGAACAGAGCATTCTGAGCGATGGTGGCAATATGTTCTCTTCAGTCTGGGTGTGGTGATCATTGCTACCCTTGCTTGTGGAGTGTCGCCTGAGCGCCCGGAACTTCAGCCTCCGACAGTCAATATTGGCCTTAAGCTTGAGGATTTCCTAGAATGGCTTGGGCTCTTTCCCAAGAATATCATTCCGCCTCCCTGGATCGTTAAGCCACTCACTACAGACTATATAGAGCAAAACAGTTTTCAAGTGCAGGGTTGGGCCATCAATTCTGCAGACCGACCAGGGGTACCTAATACACGTCCTATTGTGACACTGTATGAAGTTGATTATCCTGTGAATCCTTCCGAGGTGAGAAAGCTCGGTCAGACAGAGGTGGGAGATAAGCGCAAATGGAGCATTGACAATGTGCCGATGGAGGGTAATCGGTTGGTCATCGCTGCCAAAGTCAGCATAGCTCTCCCGGGCGGGCTAAGGCAGTACAGTGATTTCTCCAACAGAATCACTATGCACCGAGACAAGCCACCCGCTGCAATCATCGAAAGTCCCCAGGATGGCACAACGACCAGAGAGGAAACTATCACAGTCCGAGGCACAGGCCTAGCGGGATACGATATTGTGTTGCTCCGTAACGGTAAAGAGGTTGGAGTTCGGACCGCAGATAAGGACTCTCGATGGCAGTTCGATGACGTGAAGCTGGACCTGTTTGAAAACACCTTCGTTGCCGGAATTCGAGGAACTGACGTTGAATCCGAAAAGGTCCAAGTGAAGCGAATCTTCTCCATCTGGTGGCCTTTCAGTGAGACCAGTCATGGAACTGTGAACGCTTGGTGGGGACGAAATGACTTTCATACAAGGTGGAACTACGGGCCGCACGCAGGTATAGACATAGGCCCGACAGACAATGACAGAGAAGTACTGGCCGTTGCCCCCGGCAAAGTGATAGCCAAGGGCTACGATAACCGCGGTGGGTACTATGTCCTAGTCGACCACGGGGATTGGATGTCTGGATACCTTCACCTGAAAGAGGAAGGCAGGAAAGACAAAGGATCAGTTCTGACAGCCAGTGACCGAGCTATCGGCACAGCCAGCAACTCGGGACTTTGGGCCACGGGTGTTCATCTGCATGTGGAAATACGGCGCTGGCCGAAGAGTGTGGCCGAAGCCGAAGACGAAGATAAGGCAAAGGAGGACGTACTCAAGAAGACAAGCTTCCTTAAGTTAGAATGTGTCAACATCAATCCACCGAGACACGGCAGAGGTGGGAATTATGCTTCCTGGCTCAAGGATCACAAAAACATCGATCTGCACGTTGAATGGGGGGATGCGGATTATTGGGAGATCAATTGGACTCAGGTGAGCTATATGTCCGGTGGATTGCCTAAAGACTACAACAAGACGTATTGTGCCTCCCCTTGGGGCCTTGGGTTCGAGTGTATCAAACAAGGGAATTGTCACTGGTGTCCCTGGAAGAAAGAGTGAGGATATTTGACGATGAGAAAGGTTGTCTTCACATTCATTGTAGTAGCAGTGGTGTTGGTCTGTGCCCTGGTAGGGTTCCAATTGGTTAAACGCCGCGCGCCTCGGAACACCGTTACTATCTCTTCACGACCGGCAGGAGCCACTATTCACCTGGACGGTGAGGGGCGAGGTATAACACCTCAAACACTGAAGCTCTCTCCCGGTGAGCATACTGTTACCTTGTCGCTTGAGCACTATGCTCCCTGGCAAGCCCAGGTCACTTTGGATGAAGGAGAAGCCAAGCGTGTTGACGCTTCGTTATCTTTTATTCCCTACACTGTAGCTCTATCAGGGGAGGGTGGCGCTACGCCGGTGTGGTCGCAGGATGGGCGACTGATCTACTATGTCCGCAGCTTGCCGGCGGTGGATGGGATAGTCCAGGTGACACTGGACAGCCTCCAACAAAAGGTCATTGCTAGCATACCGGGTTCGCTTCTTGGAACTCATGCCTTCTCTCCCGACCGCGGGCGGGTGCTAGCGACTTCTGCTGTAGATGAGAACGGTGAGCTTCTTCTTACAGCTTCCATCTTGTCTGTCCACGAGATAGCCAGTGGTCGCCGTATTGTTCTGTCCAATCGCAATGATGACCCAGCAGCTACCTATCGGGCCGCATGGCGGCCCGATGGCAAGGCAATCGTATTCACTCGCAAGAAGGTGCGCATCACGGACCAAACCAGCTCGCAAGGAATCCGCCCCATTGACACTGAACTTGTCATGTCTTCTCCTGACAAAGCTGAGGATCAAATTGTATACGTCTTCGCCATGGGGGAGATTCCCACGTACCTGGCCTGGGCCCCTGAAGGACCGCATGTGGTGGTCCAAACGCTGCACGGAATCATGCGCCTGAATGTCACTGAATCTACGGCAGAACTTCTCGTCGAGTCACCCGACATTGTGCACAGTGCCTGGTCGCCGAACGGGGACCGCATTGCCTATTTGGTAGGGCCCTCTGAGGCATCTCTTGAGGCCAGCATTTGGGTCATCGAGAGCGATGGAATTGAAGATGCGAAGCAATTGGTGTCCGGAGCTATTTCGGGATTCCAATGGAAACCAGATGGAAGAAGCGTGCTGTATTTCGCTGACTCTAGCACTGAAGACGGCTCATCCTGCTGGGCTGTTGACGTTGAAACAGGTGAGAGAACTCTTCTGGCAGATCCGGGCATTCTCAGGCTGCGTGTTGGTGATTTTGCGGTATCGCCGGATGGGAGGCGGATTGCCTTTGAGGGCGAAGACGGGAATATTTGGTTGTTGGTGCTTGACGAAACCAGGGAACCCCAGGGGCTGTTGGATGGGCTGTCTGAATGGTGGAATTTGCTGCGATAGGCCACCTGTAACTGAGGAGACTGCAATCCCGAACTCGTGGGTGGTTTTCGACCTTGAGAAGTAGCCCTGCTAAGTTAGGGAGCATACGATGAGTCCTAAAGAGAAGGAAAGGCTTTTGAGTCTAGTTATCATCATGGCTTTGTCTTTGGGCCTGGCAGGCGTTGTTCAGGCCCAAAGCAAGACCTACATCTGGGATCGGCTCGACATGGATATCGCGGTTCTCGAGAATTCCGACATCCGCATCGTGGAAACCCAGCAGTTCACCTACACCAGCGGCAGGTTCTCCTTCGGCTACCGCGAGATCCCCACCGGTAGGCTGGAGGGCATCACCGACGTGGAGGTCTGGGAGGGGGAACGGCAGTACCAACGGGGGAGCGGCGGAGATTACACCTACGAGACCTTCTACAACGATGATGGCGACTTAACCATAAAGTGGTACTACCCTGGCTACCGCGACTCCACCCACGCCTACACCATCAAGTACACGGTGAAGGGCGGGCTCCGTTTCTACGAAGAGGGCGACCAACTCTTCTGGAAGGCCGTTTTCCCCGATCGAGACGTCCCCGTGCTGGCCTCAGTGGTAACCGTCCACCTTTCCGCCGCTTTCGATCCCGACCAACTCGTGATCGCAGCCTACGATGGACCCCGCGGTGAACGCCAGGATGTGCAAATCCAGAACAAGGGCTCCGAAGTGATCTTCACGGCAGGTCGGACCCAGCCCGATCACGAATTGGAAATGCGCGTGCAGTTTCCCCACGGTGTTGTTCAGGGCGCTCCTCCCGCCTGGCAAGCTGCCCACGATAGAAAGGCTGACCATATAAGAATATGGGGTGTTGACGAGTTAGTAGTGACGCTTTTCACCGAAGTTTCCACAGAGATCAATGAGTATGGTAGTGGTGTGAATCGGGTCATTCTGGCCGTTGATTCCTCTCTCTACACTCCAAGCATGTTAGATGAGATGAGAAGTGAAGCCGTAGCCGAAGGGGCGACGGTAGACGATTACTCTGGCAGAGGGCGCAAGGGGGTGATGATTACCTACCCTTTCCAGAGCCTGGAGGAGCTTCCAGCGGTGTTTCAAGCCTCTGATGACATTACCCCAGATCTGTTCCAAATCAGGGCAGAGAAGAGCGGGGGCCTTCTCAGTCGCAGGTACTCCATCGAAGTCCAGGTAGACACCGTGAGATTTCGGGATACTGATGTGGAAGACATCGGCTTCGATGCCAGTGTCTTGAAGACGATGGATTTCGGGTACTCGGTCACGCTGCCTGGAAAGATCACTGCTCACAACGGTAATCAGTCAGGGGACAACAGGGTCACCTGGGATATGAACGCTGCGAGTGGGGACCTATACATCTTGACAGCCGAATCTAAGCTAGGTACAGGTATCCCCGTAGGTCTCATGTTAGGCATCTGCGGCGCAGCGGTGCTGATTGCACTCGGAGGCAGCGTGGCTTTGTTTGTTCGCCGAGGGAAGGTGAGAACCACTGCAACTCAAAGGCAGTTCTGTCCCCAGTGTGGGGCGGCAAATGAGGTAGGGGCAAAGTTCTGCGTGAAATGCGGTAGCGCCTTACCGAGGTAGATACATCGGCGAGGAGATAGGATGTTCTGTCCTGGCCCACGAAAGAGGTGAAAAATGAAAATGATGAAAAAGGCTTTGCTTGCTTGTTTGTTGGCGTTGTGGTTGGCTGTCTCAGCCACGCCTGTTTTCGCAGATGGAGACGGTGGAAGAATCATCTTCGGCGACAGTTTCACCCTGGAGTCGGGGGAGAAGATGGACGGCGACCTGGTGGTCCTCGGCGGCAGTGTAGTCTTGGAGACAAGGAGCCGGGTTGACGGCAATGTGGTAGTCATGGGAGGTAGCGCCAGGGTTGCCGGCGAGGTGGAGGGTGACCTAGTCACCTTCGGCGGTGACGTGGTGCTCCGGTCAACAGCCGTCGTGGATGGGGATTTGGTTACCATCGGCGGCAGCGTCCAGCGAGAACCGGGGGCTATCGTCCGGGGCACTGAGGTCGAGGGCTCAGTATTCGAAGGTTTCTCTCGTTTTTGGGCCCTTAGCCCCGCAGGTCCCATACTGGGCGTGTGCGGGGCGGCAGTGCTGCTGATTGCAGTCGTAAGCGGGGTGGTTCTATTTGCTCGCCGGGGGAGGGGGATAACAGCTTCAACTCAAAAGATGCCCAAGGGGGTGAAAAGAATGTTTTGTCCAGATTGTGGAACACGCAACAATGATTCCGCCCGTTTCTGTATGAAGTGTGGTACCCAACTTATCACCGTGGTTCCTCCCCGTGTCGCAAAGGTTGGGTCGTCTCAGGTTAAGAGGTTTTCGCCTGCGATCTTCGCGATTGCCCTTATCTGTTTCTTCCTGCCGTTCATCACTGTTTCATGTGGGGGGCAGAAGGTTGCAACCCTGACTGGAGTGCAACTAGTCACGGGCACAGCGATTGAGCAACCAGACCTGTTCGGAGAAGGACAACAGGCTGAGACACTAGATGGAGAGCCGCTTGCCATTCTTGCTTTCCTCTCTGCGGTTGCCGGATTGGGCTTAAGTTTCATCAAGGGAAGAAAGATTGTAATAGCACCTGCCATATCCGGGGTAGCCGGATCGATTCTGCTCTTGCTGCTGAAATCCAAAATCGACAACGAAATCCTGAGCGAAGGAGCAGGAATGATTCAGGTGGAATACGGCATTGGATTCTGGCTCACCATTCTGGTCTTTCTTTCTGCAGCAGGATTGAATGGCTTTCTTTTTCTTCAGAGCGAAAAGGCGGTAGAAGATGACACGAGATAGCAACCTTTACAGCTCGACGGTCAATGGTTGGCCTTTTCAGCCGAGAGGCATGGAGAGTGGACCCTGAGTATCACTGACACCAATGAGCAGGGGCTGGAACAGATACATATCACCGGATGGCAAGGAAGATCGTCTACAATGAGCATGTGGATGATAGGAAACGATCTTCATCACTGAAGCCAAACAGAACTTCATCAACGCAAACTAGCGTAAACTATGTGCAACCAGAGGCCAAATCGGCCTGGAACTCGAAAAAGTGAAACCCTTATGGGGCCACTTCATGGCCCACCGGGCTATCTTTCGGCGGTTCGCGTCTGTCGGTGGTCCTCTTCTTACGTGTAGCTGGCCTACCAGCCTCTACCTGTACTACTCTGCTCTCGTCAGATCGCCAGATCCGACGGCTTAGCAGCGGGATACGGCGATCTCGTTGGAGCACAGCAGGGCAGCAACACCTAATTAGCAGCCCAGCAAGCTCAAGTGAAGCAGCCAGAGTAAGTTTTGGCCGCGAAACCACCGGCAGAAGCCCTCCCGCACTGTGAATGAGACATATCTGCTCTAGGGCAAAGTTCCAAAACTCGAGTTCCCGAACGGTTTCGCGGTTCATTGCACATAACTTACGCTAGAGCTCCTCTTTCGCTCAAATTTCTTGTGTATTCCCGAATTAGACTATACAACATCTTGTGGTCTGTACCACAAAATATTATCTTGGAGCAGCGTGGGAAGATACTTTCCAATCCGTCTTGTGTATCGAGTGTCGCTCCCACACAATATGTTGTGGTTAAATTCGGATTTGGGTCTAAAAATAAGCGAAAGTACAG
>JADHWZ010000032.1 GCA_016783225.1 Dehalococcoidia bacterium
TCTGGCTGGGGATCCAGGATTCGAACCTGGCCTTACGGATCCAGAGTCCGCCGTCCTACCGCTAGACGAATCCCCAACTCCGCAGGATTATAGCATGAGGCTATATCTACAGCAACTCGATAGCGTCTGATGTTTCCGTGCCAGTCACCCCCAGAGTGGTGACGGCCGCGCAATCGACACGCCCGAAAGTCGGGGGAGCCCAAAGCATCCGCTCCAGGCATGATTGGAGCCGATGCTCCAATCTACCCGGGCCAGAGTACGAGAACCTATTTCCGGAATAAATACGCGCTCCGCTCCAAATCTCAAATCTCCTTATGTTTGGGATTTGGTGCTCAGTGCTTGGGATTTACTCCTTGGCCTTTGGTCTGGAGAGCAGCCACCGATGTGATAACTGAAAAAGGTCTCCAAATGTGGAGTTCTTTTGAAGACAGCACACTAGATGCTATCGTCACCAGTCTGCAGGTGATATACTATAGTGAGAACCCGATGCCGGTTCCGAGCAAGACTAAACAGAAAAGGAGGTGTCATGATAGATAAAGCGCACAGAAACAAGCTGGCCGTACTGCTTGTCACCGGGGTGGTCATACTGGGGCTCGCCTTGCCGGCGTGCACAGCCGGGGAACCAGCGGTAACCGAGGAGACACCCCCTCCGGGTGAACTCTCATTTGAAGCCATCGAGTATGCAAATGCAGACCATGGCTTCTCTGTCAAATACCCCGGCGATTGGGTAGAATCCCCGGCGGACGGGCCATTCATCGTATTCGGCGCTCAAGCAGCCAAGCAGGTCCCCGCGCTCATCGTTGCGGTCGCGGAGGGTGCCACCTTTACCGATGCGCTCACCGCCACACTGGAGGAAGCCGGCGGCTCAAAGATCGAGATTGCGCCTGAGCGAGAGACAACTCTGACAGACGGCACTCCAGCCTCCGAGGCCACAGCAAAGACGAAAATACAGGGTCTCGGAGCCGATGCTTTCTCTCTCGGGGTAATGAAAGACGGCAAGTGGGTCATCGTCGCGATACTCACCGTGGGGATGCTTGCCAAGTACGATGAACCCCTGTTTTCTGAAGTAGCATACACGTTGCAATTCGAGTAGCGACCACTCGAGCCCCGAGGACATGGGAAGGAACAAGGGACTGGACGGGATGGTGGCTGACTTCCAGGCCACTTCCTCGTGTTGTTCGCGTCTCGTTGAGTTACCAGATAATGCGGCCAGCACCCAGGCCGAACCCCTGCTGCTAAAAGGTCGCTACCGGGAAGTCGATGGTTGAGAAAGCAGGGTTCTTTTCCCTCGACTGCTGCCAGCTCTGCGGGGAATGTCTCTTTCGTTGTCCTGTCCTCGGCTATAGCCGGAGCCAAGCAAAGCAAGAACTGGAGATTTATCACCTGCTAGAACTGGTTCAACTGGCAATTGGTGAGAAGCCGGAGCGGAGGATTAAGCAGCGGTCAAGAACAATGTTCAGCGGGGTTCTTGTCAATCAGTCTCCAAAGCTACTTTCTCATCGCCGCTTTTTCCCAGAGCCGAGACAGGAAATCCCTGGTCTGAAACGGTAGAAGGCGTCAAGGCAATCATCGATGCGCTTCCCGAACCAGTGCCGACGAAAGTGACCACGTTCATGGACACCATGGTCATGGTCAAGCCACTTCTGGATTAAGACCTGAATACGAAGATGAGCCAGCTTGTCGGTCCACGCTGCGCTTGCTATACTCAACTACAAAGGGTAAACGGCTGTGCCAGACCATCAGCGATTGCAAAAGGCTATAGGAATCGAGTTTCGAAACCCCCTGCTACTCGAACAAGCTCTCATCCACGCCTCCTACACAAATGAGAATCCGGACTTCTACCTGCCTGACAACGAACGTTTGGAGTTCCTGGGCGACGCCTTGCTAGGCTTCATTGTCGCTGAGAAACTGTATCACGAGTTCCCGCATCTTGCCGAAGGTGAGTTGACAGAAATCCGCGCTTCACTGGTTCGCCAGGAGACTCTTGCTCAGCTAGCCTCAGCACTCAAGCTCGGCGACTACCTCCGCCTGGGAAAGGGAGAAGAGTCAACGGGCGGACGCCAGAGGGGTACCAATCTTGCCGATGCCTTTGAGGCTCTAATCGGCGCCATATTCCTCGACCAGGGCCTGGCTGCCGCAAAGCATTTCATATTGAGTGAACTCAGCAGCCAGCTTCGGGCAATAAGACGCAGAGGAATAAGTCAGAACTGCAAGGCTCTGCTGCAGGAATTCACTCAAGCCAGCCACAAACAGCTCCCCGCTTACCGGGTGGTAGACGCCTCCGGCCCCGACCATGACAAGGATTTCGTAGTTGAAGTCACGCTTGGGGACGCAGTACTGGGGACAGGCTCGGGAAAAACCAAGCTAGCCGCTGAGATGGAAGCTGCTCGTTCAGCCCTGGAAGAGCTCAAGGCTGAGTGAACCCATTCGGCCGGGAAAGCTGCGGCCTACAATGCCGGCTGCAAAACCACGATTTCAGTGGCGTCAGGCAGCTCGCCCAGCTTGAACTGCACCTCGCTGGAATCGAGAGCCCTCACATTCGCCTTGTCCCTCACGAAATCCTCCACGCCAGCTATCGGGAAGTCCAGCTTGGGCGTCTTATAGTGCATCGCAATGACCGCGCTGGGCTTCAAATCATCACATACCTGCCCGGCAACCTTGGCATTGATGGTGAAAAAGCCGCCTACCGGCACGAGCAGCACATCCACATCCCCGATCTCAGCAACTTGCTCCGAGCTAAGGCGGTGTCCCAGGTCTCCCAGATGGCAGAGCTTAACTCCGTCCACGGAAAAGCAGAATACGGTGTTATCGCCGCGCTGGCTACCCTTGGAATCATCGTGGTAAGTAGCAATTCCCTTGAACTCAACCCCCTTCGCGTTCTTCGTGCCACCACCCCTGACCACCTCAGGCTTGCCTGCTACCGTTGAGACGGCGTTGTGGTCAAAGTGGTCATGGCTCACCATGACAATGTCAGCAGCTTCATTGACCGGTGCATACCCAACACCTCCACCCGCAGTGTAAGGGTCAGTGATTATCCTCAGTCCCGCGTCAGAGCTAATCAAGAAGCAAGCATGACCCAGCCATTTCACTTTCATAGACAATCCTCCTCTTATTTATTCGGAAGTGTGTACGGGCGAACTTTCAGGTCCGCCACCCATGTGATTGCTCCCGGAAGGTCTGACAACCAGTCCCTATATCTTCCCCACTACTTGGCACAAGCCCGGGCGTAATTGATGAGGGTTCGGACACCAACTCCCGTGGCTCCTTTGACCAGGTAGCCCCGCTCTTTGTCATTATCAGAGGTGCCAGCTATGTCAATATGCACCCACGGTGTATCCCCAACGAACTCCACCAGGAACTGTGCAGCGGTAATGGCGCCACCCCACCTGCCACCGGTATTCTTTATGTCAGCTACTTCACTCTTGTTCTGCTCTTTGTATTCCTCGTACATCGGCATCTGCCACAAACGCTCTCCTGCTTCAGCCCCAGCCTTGATGAGTCTATCCGCCAGCTCCTGGTCGTTGCTAAAAACCCCACTACAGAGACGACCCAAAGCTACGTGGCAGGCGCCGCTCAACGTAGCTACATCGACCAATGGCGATAATCCCTGCTTCACGGCATAACCCAGGGCGTCAGCCAGGATAAGTCGCCCTTCGGCGTCGGTGTTTACCACCTCTATGGTCTTGCCATTCACAGCTTTCAAGATGTCTCCCGGCTTGGTGGCGTTGCCTCCAGGCAAGTTCTCAGTGGCCGGAGTAACGGCAGTCACATTGACCCTAAGCTTTAGCTGAGCAATAGCGCTCAAAGCTGACAGCACCGCCGCTGCACCCGCCATGTCGCCTTTCATTTCCGCCATGCCGTCGGACGGCTTAATAGATATCCCTCCTGAATCAAAGGTGATACCTTTGCCGACAAAGCCCAGAGTCTCAGATACGGTCTTATCACCTTTGTAACTCAGCACAATCAACTTCGGAGGCTGGCGGCTTCCCCGAGCTACCCCCAGAATCGCACCCATCCCCTCCTTCTCCATCTGCTCCCTGTCCAAGACCGTCAGACCAAGGCCGTGAGCCTTTGCCAGCTTCTCGGCCACCTTCGCCATATCGCTCGGCGTCATGTGATTGGCCGGCTCGTTGACCAGGTCACGCGCCAAGACGGTAGCCTCCGCAGTCACTCTCCCCGTCCTACAACCCTCCTCCAGAGCTTGCAGCTTCGCGGCATCTCTCTCTACGATGAGCAGTTCCTCAACGTCCCGATAATCAGGCTCCTTAGTTATGTGCTTGCGGAAGCTATACAGCCCGAGAAGACCTCCCTCAACCATAGCCTGAGACGCAGCCCCGGGCTCAACTCCACCGACACCACCACCATGAACGATAGTAGCTATTCGCCGGCAATTCAATTTCCGCAAGGCGCGGCAGAACTCCGCCGTTACACCACGAATTCTATCCAGCGTAAACTCGGACTGCTTGCCCAACCCGGCAACAGCCACAATTCGCGCTGGCACTTTGCCCAGGCTGTGTATGACGTGCACCTCGTCAAGCTTGCCCTTCACCTCGCCCTGCTCAATGAGCTTGCTGATAGCTCCACCCAGAGCCTTATCCACAGCGCCTGTTGCCCCACCCGGACGCTCCACCCCCTCAAAGAGGTTGACTACAATGGCGTCGGCTTCAATCCCGGCAATGTCTCCGACAACAACCTTAATCTCCAACTTCGCCTCCTAGATAATCGGCCACCCATTCGATTCCTAGCTCCTGCAGTTTCCCCAGGCTAGGTCTGCCTTCTGCCTTATCCCATCCCAGCATAGAATAAAACATCTCTTTGGCCTGTTCAAACTCGTCTCTTCCGATGCTCACCCCCTGCAACGGGCCAGAAGGTAGAGGAGTAAAGAAGCGCTGAGGCAGACTGTCATCTTTCTTGCCCAACCCCTCTCGAATATTGAACGCGCGCGTCATAGCCAGACAGCGCTCTCCAACCTTCATGAGCTCCCACACGGTGCTGTTCCAGCCAGTAATCTCACCCACCAGCTCACTCACTTGACGGTAGCTGAAGGGCATGAAATTGCACATCACAAGGGAATCAAGAAGATGCTGCCAGCAACTATGATAAGCAACCATCCTCACCTTGGCCGGGCTGAGGTCACTCAAAGCCAAGGGCTCAAGTAGACCCAGGGCCTTGGCGTTCTCCAGCAAAGGCCCCTCACTGGTGTACATGCTATCGTGCATGCTCATGGTGTGGTCAGCCCCCTTGGGAGAAATGGCATACCCGATTCCCAGCCCCTGCCTGTAACGAGGTTCATGCATGGGGAGTTCCTGCCCCTTGACATGCAGAGCAAACTCCTCAGCACCCCTGCCGATTCTTTCAGCTGCCCTGGCCACGCCTTCAGCTAGCACATCACCGACGCCTTCCCGTTTGGCAATCAGCTCCACCAGTTGCAGCATGGCCGAGGCATCACCGAAGTTGAGCCTAAGCCCGCCGGTATCCTTTTCACTCAGGATACCCCGCCCAAAGCATTCCATGGCGAAGCTCACAGTTGCTCCAGCGGAGATTGTATCCAGTCCGTAGGCATTGCACAGCTCATTAGCCTTGGCAATCGCTGCCAGGTCATCTATGCCGCAGTTGGACCCAAAAGACGCTAGGGTTTCGTATTCTGGCCCTCCGTAGGCAGGGTCAACCTGATACGGCTCAGATACTGACACTATTCGCTTGCAGCGCACAGGGCAGGCGTAGCAGCTTCCCTCACCCACCAATATGGTCTCCTTCATCGCCCTGCCGGATATCTTATCAGCCTCCTCAAACACGCTTTCCTGGAAGTTGCGAGTTGGCAAGCCGCCATCCCTGTTCAGAGCTCTCAGACCCACGGCTGTCCCCTGAGAGTGCATCCCACCCATCACAATCCCCACGATGTCTCTGAGCCACTTGGCCAAAGCCCTCACCGCATCAGGATTGGCCAGCGCCGGACGATTATGCCCTCTGACAGCAATAGCTTTCAGATTCTTGGAGCCCATTACAGCCCCCATCCCAGTCCGACCGGCGGCATGATTAACATCGTTCATAACCGCCGCATACCGAACCAGGTTCTCGCCACCCTGACCGATAATTGCCGTTCGAGCCAACGGCTCTCCCACATCACTGCGGATGACCTCCTGGCATTCGCCAGTACTCTTGCCCCAGAGGTGACTGGCATCCCTTATTTCCGCCTGGCCGTCCTTTATCCACAGGTACACCGGTTTTTCCGCTTTGCCCTCGACTATTATGCCGTCATACCCGGCGTGCTTCAGTTCCGCTCCCCAATAGCCACCCACCTCAGCGTCACCATAAGCACCGGTCAGCGGAGACTTAGCTCCGACACTGTTTCTCCCACAGCCCCCTACCGGAGCCCCGGTGACCACGCCGGCAGCAAAGACCAACTTATTGTCAGGACCCAACGGGTCTGTTCCAGCTTTCAACTCTTTCAGCAGATAGTAGCTGATGAAACCACGCCCGCCCAAGTAACGGCGGTAGAAGCCTTCCTCGGGTTCATCTACCGAAATAGCCCTACGCGAGAGGTCGACCCGCAGCATTTTCCCGTTATAACCATTAGCCATGTAATTCACTCTCCCTTTAGGTTCAATGACTTATCATACGTACTATCTTGTCAATCACCGGCGCAATATCCCGCGAAGTATCAACCACCAGATGGTTGCGCCCGATCTTGTCCGCTCCTGGCTTCATTCGCCTGTACACCTGCCAATCGGCATCGGACTTGTCCTCAGGACTAGCCCCGTTACCCCGCGCCCGGAGGCGCTGGTAGACCACCGCTGACGGCGCTTCAACCCGCACCAGGACCAGTCTTGCCCCTGCCGTGTCCGCAATACGGTACAGATGCTCACGATTGCGCTCCGACAGGTTGGTAGCATCAAAGATAAGCGGCACACCTTTGTCCAAGAGCTCTTGAATAAGGCTATGGCACGCCCCAAACAACCGAGAGCTTTCTTCAGCGCTATAGTCGGGAGAAGAGAATAGAGTTTTCCGAATGGTGTCGCTCTCCAGGATATAGAAGGGAGATTTCTGAGCCAATTGACGGCAGAAGAAAGACTTGCCTGTACCTGGCAAACCACTAACCACTACGAAGGCCGGGGTGGCAAACGCTTCGGGCAGCGAACCCAGAGTTTCTCTTAGTCTCGCCAAATCTCGGCTAGGCTGGCTTTGCTCCATAGGACACGTGGAATTATACGACATTTGCCGAGTTCACACTAACACCTTACTCGTTCAGCACATTAGTGACACGCCTGTCTTCCTTTGCGTGGGAGTCACCCTAAGATATTAGGATTTGGAATTTACCAAGCTCGGTGCCAGTCACCCGCCTACGGATGACAGCCGTCCCACCCTCGACCCCTACTCGAACGGCCCACAACCTCCCAACCATACCCCCCGAGCTCTTAAAACAACCCGCTGAAGAACTCGCAGACCGAAGAGTCAGGCGAGAAGTGGCAGATCGCCACAAGGGCAATGACTACGATGCCCACCAAAAAGAGAAACATCCTCATATGACTATCTTCCTCCCCAGGGCAGACTGCCCTGTCTTGTCGCTGCACCTTGCTAATTCCGCGCAAGGATTCATGGCACCCCAATAATACCCCCCACGGCATGGCAAAGGCAAGACCTTGTACTCGTCCAGTACATTGGTGTGTACTGGACGAGTGGGTAGTGGGCCAGTTTGGACATAATGTTAGGGATGGAGTAACTCTAGATAATAATCCAAGTGCCAACGATGCCCATAGCCACTAATATTAACCAAAACAAGGGCGTATCTATTTTGACCATTTGATTCCTGTTTAAGAGATAAAGTATTCCAGCGCAGATTATAAGGTAAACCGTTCCAACTATTATGCTCATTTTGCACCTCCTACAGTCAATTATAATCGTTGGCTGGGAGGTGTCAATGCGGAATGAGAAATTAGTCCTGATTTCAGGTTAAACGTCTGGATGGAGTATTGACATGGGTGATACAATCTGCTATAGTTAAAATATGCCTAAGCGTTCAAGCAAAGAGGAGACTCCTAAAGATATAAACGAGTTAGCGGCTTTCATTGCGGAAGCTACTACTACTGAGCCTAGGGGCAAAAACGTTGCTGCTGTGTTTCTAGGTCGTCTTGGTGGCAAGAAGGGTGGTATTGCACGTGCCAATAAGTTGTCGGCAAAGCAACGTAGTGAAATTGCTAGGAAGGCAGCTCAAACTCGGTGGAAAAAAACGATAGATAGTTGAAAATTGGGGCAAGAATACTTGACAAACGTCCCCCGTTGTGTACTACAATCAGGAAACAAAACATTAAGCAACATTAAATGTCATATATATTCCCCAATTTGAAGACAGTGAGTTCAGGAACTCAAAGGGAATGAGATTTTCAAGCCTGAAGCCCTGTGGGTGACAGGCTATTGTATTTAAGGTTAATAGCAAGAAAATGATGGGAGGATGAATAATGACAACACAAGCTAAACCTTGGGAACCTACATCAGAGCAAGCGACTTACCTTGTGGGTTTCAGTCGCAATGGAGAACATTTCACTAAACATCTTGACCAGATAAGGAGGGAGTACGCTGGTCAGTTTATTGCTATCTCTGATGACAGTGTCATTCGAAGTAGTGATGACGCAAGTGACCTTTTGACCTTTCTAAGAGACCAATACGCGGGGCCGGCGCTCTCAGAGATATACATCACATATGTTCCCACAGAAAAAGAAGTTAGAATAGCCTAGCACTAATCTGGTAGAATGTGTAGACTTTTCATTACCGCTGATGGAACTCTAATTGCCCCTGCAATAATAAGAATTCCCGCCGTAAATTTTGTAGCACCGATTCTTACAAATAACCCACTTCTCACCTCAATAAAACCCATTGAAGGCAATGTATCATTTATCGTGGATACAGGTGCACAAATTACATGCATTTCTGGACTCGATGCGGATAGACTCCATATCGAAAGCAGGTACCTTGAGCCCGCTCAAGATGTTATTGGTGTTGGTGGAACATGTAGTGCATTTCAGCTTAATGATATTGAGATTGGGCTAATTGACAAGATTGAAGGCAGTAGGATTACTTTTCATATAGAAAAGTTAGACCACATATATGTTTTGGTCTCTTTGAAGATGTCGAGTCTCTTGGGTACAGACCTGTTACAGAAGTTCGATATTGCCACGAAAAGGTCAACATCTTCTGCGGAACTAAAACGTATATCTAACGCATCAGGGGAATCCCAGATTGTCTCACGGGAAATAGTCAAAAGAAAAAAGAGACCACCGAAGAAGTAAAGCTATATCAACCACTAGCATCCCCACTCCAATATAAGAATATTTCTCTAAAACGTAGCAAAAAGACTTGGCAATGCTTGAGCGGTCAAGTATAATATGGGTATGAATAGGTTAAGTCTCAAGCAGCGAACCAAAGCCATATCAGCCCTCGTTGAAGGCAATTCCATACGTGCAACTTGTAGGATAACAGGGGCAGCAAAGAACACTGTAGTCAAACTGCTTGTTGATGTTGGTACTGCCTGTACAGAGTATCAGGATAGGGTTCTACGAAATCTGTCTTGCCGCAGAATCCAATGCGACGAGATTTGGTCATTCTGCTACGCCAAAGAGAAGAATGTACCTGAGAGGAAGCGGGGCAAGTTCGGATATGGCGATGTTTGGACATGGGTGGCTCTCGATGCTGATACCAAGCTAACCCCATCTTGGCTTGTAGGATTACGAGACGCCGACTATGCGTTTGGGTTTATGGAAGACCTTAGAAAGAGGGTAGCGAACCGTGTGCAACTAACTACAGACGGACACGGAGTGTACCTCAATGCTGTCGAAGACGCTTTTGGTGCGGATGTTGACTATGCTTAATTAGTGAAGTTATACGGACAACCTGAATTTGTTAAGGACACCCGCTATAGCCCCGCACAATGCGTTGCTACTAAGCCACAGAGGATACAAGGGCATCCCGACCCGAACCATATTTCAACCAGCTTTGTTGAACGCCAGAACCTTACTATGCGAATGAGCATGAGGCGTTTTACTCGGTTAACAAATGGCTTCTCAAAGAAGATAGAGAACCTAGAACATGCGGTTGCGCTGCACTTCATGTACTACAACTTCGCCCGTGTTCACAAGACACTGGGAGTTCCGCCAGCGATGGCAGCGGGTATCAGTGACCATGTCTGGAGCTTGGAAGAAATCGTATCGCTGGCAGATTCAAATTTTTTACGCTGAAACTGACCCACTACCCACGAGTGCAGCCTATTGACAAAAGCAGCCAGGTCATTTACAATCCAGGCGAAAAGATTGTGTACAGACTATCCGAGTACCAACTATGTATGACGCCACAAAACACATATGCTTCAACCTAGGGCGGGTAATGCGCCGGATATACGACCACTATGACAAGCGGCTGTCACCGTTCGACCTGACTGTGTCGCAATACTTCGTGTTCAATGCGTTATGGATGAGCGACGGCATCAGCTTCGGCGAGCTGGGAGAGCAGGTTTCCCTGGACAGCTCCACGCTAACCGGCATTATCGACAGGATGGAACGGAATGGCTATGTGGAGCGCAGGCCGAATCCTGAAGACCGGAGGTCGGTCCTCGTGTTCCTCACCGCCAGGGCACGTGAGCTGGGGCCACGCATCCTGCAGTTCGCAGATGAACTCGATACCACCTTGAGGCAGCCCTTTTCCCGGGAGGAAATGGACACCTTCGAGCACGTGCTCAGAGCGCTGGCCGAGGCATCTCAATAGGTCTTCAACCGTAAGCATAAGAAGAAGGAGGAGATTACCATGTCTGACCAGGAAGTCTACGAGCGCTTCATGGACTCGCTGAAGCAAAGCTGGTGGGGACTGCCGGAGGCAGATGAACTGGCGCCCTTGATCATGGCCACCTACACCCCTGAAGAGGCCTCCCTGTTGACAGGCATACCTTTTTCAGGGAGGAACGTCGAGGAACTCGCCGAGATGAAACAGATGGATGCCACGGAGCTACGCAAGCAGATGGATGAGCTGGCTAAGAAAGGTCTTGTCTTTCGCACGGTCAAAGGTGACACCGTCCGCTACAGCCTAAACGACTCCATGTTCGTGGACTACCGCAGCACTTTCTGGCCCGGGCGCACCGACGAGCGGAGCAAGGCCATGGCGCCTCTGGTCAATCAATACTACTATAACGGTGGGTGGGACCAGTATGCCGACACCCATCTGAAAGGCCTGCGCGTGTTACCCGTTCAAGAGACCATAGAGGACACCCGCCAGATTCTGCCGTACGAAGAAGTGGTCAAGGTGCTGGACCAGCACGACTATTTCACTGTCTCCATCTGTCCCTGCAAGCACCGCAAAAACATCGACCCCGATTCTCCCAACTGCAAGTACCCGACTGAGGTCTGCCTCCATTTCGGCCGACTCGGCCACTACATTGTCGAAAATGATATGGGGCGTGAAATCACCCGCCAGGAGACGGAGGAGATTCTGCACCAGTGTGCCGAAGTCGGGCTGGTCCACGGAATATCCAACTGGGAAGAATTGCCGGATACCATATGAAATTGCTGCAGCTGCTGCTGCTTAATGCTGGAAGCATTTCATAAACTCAAGCATGCGGAGGGCTTTACTCCGTCCAACTACCGCGTACGCACCAATGACGAGACATGTATCGGCTGCGGGCTCTGTGTCAAGCGATGCCCCATGGAAGCAATCCAACTCCAAGATGCCCCAGAGGTGAAAAACAGAATCACCACGGTTGTAGGCAAGAAGGTCAACAAGAAAGAACTCAAGAACAGAAGCGGCAAGGTATCAGCCGTCAATCCCGACCTCTGTATTGGCTGTGGCGTTTGCGCCTACAAGTGCCCCACGAAATCACTCGTGCTGGAGCGCCGTGAGACCATCGAGGGTCCACCTAAGGATGCGCGCGAGTATGCAAAGCTGGTTATGGCAGATTTCGCCGCCGCCCGCGCGCAACGGGAGCAAGGAAAGGCCAAATAATAAGGGAGCACCCGAACTCATGAGCACCTATTCCGCGTGTGCGTCTATCAGGGGCGATGCTAATTGGCACTGATACGGCTGAATAAGCTGAAAAAAGGAGGAAACTACAATGACTGAGCAAGAGATTTACCAGCGTTTCATGGACTGGCTGAAGCAAACCTGGTGGGGGCTGCCCGAAGCGGACGAATTGGTGCCACTTATCATGGCCCAGTATACTCCCGAAGAGGCCTCCCTGTTGACCGGCATGCCATTTTCGGGGACGAATCGCGAAGAGCTGGCCGAGATGAAACAGCTGGACCCGGCCGAGTTAGGCAAGCGGCTGGATGAGCTGGCCGGGAAAGGCCTCGTCTTCCGCACCGTCAAAGGTGACACCATCCGCTATAGCCTCAACGACCACTTTTTCATCGGGCGCACGGGTGGCTGGCCCGGGCGCACCGACGAGCGGAGCAAGACCATAGCGCCTCTGATGAACCAATACTATTATCACGGCATGTGGGACCAGTACAACTACACACATACCAAGGGTCTACGGGCACTGCCCATCCAAGGGACGATAGAGGACACCCGCGAGGTTTTGCCATACGAAGAAGTGGTCAAGGTGCTGGACCAGCATGACTACTTCACCGTTACCACCTGTCCCTGCAAACACCGCAAGAACCTCGACCCTGAGTTTCCCGATTGCAAGTATCCCACCGAGGTCTGCCTCCACTTCGGACGACTCGGCCACTACATTGTCGAAAATGGCCTCGGGCGCGAAATCACCCGGCAGGAAACGGAGGAAATCCTGCGCCAGAGCGCCGAGGCCGGGCTGGTTCACGGAGTGTCCAACATGCAGGAAGGGCCGGATACCATCTGCAATTGCGACCCATGCTGCTGCGTACAGTTTGAGGCCTTCCACAAGCTGAAGCACGCAGAAGGCATGACTCCATCCAACTACCGGGTGCGCACCAATGACGAGACTTGCATTGGCTGCGGGCTCTGTGTCAAGCGCTGCCCCATGGACGCGCTCCATCTCGAAGACTTCCCTGAGGCCAAGGGCAGAATTACCGTGGTAGCGGCCGACAACAAGGAGCTGAAAAACAAAAGTGGCAAGGTATCAGTAGTTGATCCTGACCTCTGCATTGGCTGCGGCGTTTGCGCCTACAAGTGTCCGTCGAAGTCGCTCATGCTCGAGCGCCGCGAGACAATCGAACACCCACCCAAAGATATACTCGAACACACCAGGCTCGTCATGGCAGATTTTGCTGCCGGTCGAGCCCAGCGCGGACAAGGAAAGACGTAATGGCAATGGGTTGCGGAAATCCCCCACCATTCACCCTCTTCTTTAATTGCCCAAGCCAAGGCCAATTCGCATTGGTATGCCTGAGGAAACTAGCAAAAGGAGGAACTCATTGTCTTCGAGGAAGAAATCCACGGCGTATGATATAGAGGCAATATAGAAAGGGGGATCTACGTGGACACCTATAATGAGCTTCAACAAAAGCTTAATACTCATCCTGCCGGGGCGCCCGACCGCCCGGAGTTCTTGGAAATCCTCCGCATGTTATTCACTCCTGAAGAAGCTGAGCTCGCCGTTCAGCTTGCCTTCCGTCCAAAGCGAGTTGATGACATCGCCCAGAAAGCCGGGCTCTCCGCAGACGAGGCCGCTTCCCTGTGTGAGGGGCTAGCTGATAAAGGGCTGGTCTTCTGCAGAACTCGTGATGGCGACAAAGCCTATGCGCTTCAACCTCTGGTGCCCGGTATCTTCGAGATGCCTTTCATGGGGCGCAAGCATATTGATGTCGATTTCAGCCGGCTGGGAGAACTGTGGGAGCAATACTACGATAATGGCCAGGGGCAGGAGCTTCATAGCAGTAAAACTAGCTTTCTCCGGGTTCTACCGGTGCGAAAGGCCATCCCTTCCGCCATCAACGTCCTTCCTTTTGAGGAGGTTTCCAACTACATAGACAAAGCCGACCATATCTCAGTTGCTGACTGCGCCTGCCGCGTTGCCGAGAAGAGATGCAATAACCCCATAGAAGTCTGTTTTGCCTTCGACGATGGTGCCAGGTTCCTGGTTGAGCGGAAATTGGCGCGATTCGTCACCAAGGAGGAAGCCCTGAAGATACTGCAGGAATGTGAAGACATTGGACTGGTACATTGTACTAGCAACACTTCAGACAGACTTATGCTTCTGTGCAACTGTTGTCCCTGCTGTTGTCACGCGCTCGGGGCCATCACCAGGATAAAGGACACTGTCTCCCATCCCGTCTCCAACTTCTATGCTTCTGTGAATGTTGACGACTGCAACGCGTGCGGCGTTTGTGAGGACAGGTGCCCGGCAGAGGCCATCGCTGTGGACGACGTGGCTGCCATAAATGTCTCCCTTTGCATTGGCTGCGGCCTGTGCGCTTCCGCTTGCCCCACCGATGCTATTGCTCTCAACCGCAGAGATGAAAGCATAGAACCGCCTGCGAACATCAGGGAACTCTACCTCAAAATGGCTGAGGAAAAGGGCCGAGTGGAGGCTTTCATGGGCAATCTTGCATAACCGCGGCACTGTAAAAGAAAGGCGTGAGGTGCCACTGGTCTACTGGACGGGTACACCCGCTGAAAGATGTGCGCGAGTATATGAGCCCAACGGGGACCGGAAAGAGACAGGTAGCAAGCCGGTAACCGGATCAATAGAAGCGGCTGCAAAACGAAGGAGGTAGGGAAGAATGTCACTAAGCGAGGACACAAAGGACTTGGGCCTCGACCTCGGCTATAGCAAGGTGGCTATCACCATGGGCAACAGCTTTCCTGCGCACCTTGAAAAACCCAAGGCAAGGCATGACATGCACGGGTAAATCTAGAAACAAACCACAAGAAAATACAATCGGAGGTGACACTATGACAGAGTTGACCGAAAAAGCTCAGGCTCTAAACAGACTCATCAGGCCCCTGACCTTCCCCATCGGTGTAAAGCTGGTAAAGAGCGCTGACGACTTCCCCGAAAGAACCAGACGTCCTGCCAAGGACATGGGATTCAAGACAATGCTGTG
>JADHWZ010000033.1 GCA_016783225.1 Dehalococcoidia bacterium
CTAAACTCTCAGCAAAGGACTACCAGGCGCTGGTGGATATGCTCCCCACACTGGGGCATGTCGGCGAAGGCCATTGTCATTGCCACTAGCAGTCTAGAGTAGCTACAAAAGGGGGAACCGCCGCAAACGCGGCGGCTCCCTGGTTCAGGAGTGGTAATTGTGAATATGAAGTGGAGATTCGTAACACCCCTGTTTTGTCTTCTTATACTTGGTCTGCCGATTATGCTTGGTCTACCGATGAAAGCCCTTGCCCATGGTGCTAAGATCGAATACACGGTTAACGTGGCCATTGAGATTGTCGCCACCTATGACAATGGCGAACCGATGGCAGGTGCCCAGGTCGTGGTCTATGCGCCCGATGATCCATCCACTCCCTGGCTGACCGGGGTCTGTGATGATCAGGGGCGCTTCACCTTCGTGCCTGACGCCTCCAAGCTAGGCACCTGGGACATTCAGGTACGCAAGGCAGGCCACGGCGACATCGTTCACATTCCTACTGGCGAGGGTACGTTAGCGCCGGCTGGCGTTGGGGGCTACACCATCCTTCAAATTGTGCTGATGGCGGCTTGCGTTATTTGGGGGTTTGTTGGCACGGGATTCTATTTCTCACGGAGGAGAGCCTGATGCACATCCCTGATGGTTTTCTGCCCGCCACCGTGTGTGCTGCCGGGTACATTGTCGCTGCACCGGTCACCTGGTACTCAATTCGCAAAATAAATCAAAAGGAAAATCCTCGTGCAGACATTCCCAAGGCCTCTCTACTGACGGCTGCCTTCTTTGTGGTTTCCTGGATCCACATACCAGTGCCGCCTACGAGTGTTCACCTGGTGCTCAATGGTCTTCTGGGTGCTGTGCTGGGTTACCTTGCCTTCCCGGCTATTCTCATCGGCCTGTTCTTCCAGGCGGTGATGTTTCAGCATGGTGGCCTGACCACCCTGGGGGTGAACGCTCTCATAATGGGATTACCCGCGCTATTGTCTTACTACATATTCCGGCTGCGCAACATAATAGGCAAAAGGCAGCGAATCATGACCGGCGTGTTTGGATTCCTGGCTGGCTTCATTAGCGTCGGTGTCTCGGTGGGCATGTTTGCCGTCATTCTGTTGACTAGCATCACGGCACATTTGGACATCGCCACCGAACAGGCGGCAATCTACACACTCGCTCTGGCCCACTTGCCGCTGATGGTCATCGAAGGTGTTTTCACCGCGCTGGTGACCGTCTTTCTCTGGCGGGTGCGCCCACAGCTCTTGGATAACACATGAGAATCGGAATCGATGAATACGCGTACCTCGGGTCTCCGTTACATCACTGGGACCCGAGATATAAGCTCATAGGCCTTATGACTGTGATCTTCGCCTTCTCCTTTGTCCGTGACCTGCGTATGCTTCCGGCAATGGTGGTGGTTACTTCTACTATCTATATGATTTCCAGACTACCTATTTCCTTCATGCGGACCCGATTGCGTTATCCTTCCTTCTTTCTTTTGGTGGTGGTACTTCTCTTGCCCTTCATATCGGGTCACACCGTCGTCATGAGCTTGGGTCCGCTCGATTTGCGGCAGGAAGGCCTTGTATCTGTGCTGTTGATAGCTACGAGGTTTCTCTCCATCCTGACGGTTGGCCTGGTTCTGTTTGGGACGGCTCCCTTTTTGACGACCATCAAAGCGATGCGGGCTTTGGGGCTGCCTGCCATCCTGACTGATATGACGCTTCTTGCCTTTCGCTACCTCAACGAAATCGGGGACGACCTGCACAAAATGGAGACGTCAATGAAACTCCGGGGGTTTCACGAGCGGCGCTTTAGCAGGCATGGCCTCGGTATTCTGGCATGGCTGGGCGGCAGCATACTGGTGCGTAGCTATGAGCGATCTGAATGGGTTTACAAGGCAATGATTGTGCGAGGCTACGACCACGCTCTACACCCCCGCGAGGAGTTCAAGGCTTCTTCCCGTGACCTGATAGCCCTCATTGCTATTCTTTTGGTTGCGGTCGGATTCATTGCAGGGGACATCCTGTGTAGACGCGAGGCAATGGCCTTGCTACAATGACTCGAAGGTGCGTGACGAGGAATCAGATGCAGCAGTATCACCAAGAGAGCCCGGGGCAACCTGCACTGGTGGTTTCCGGATTATGGTTCTCCTATCCGGACATGCCAAATGTTCTGCAAGACGTTAGTCTCAAGGTTATGCCGGGAGAGCGGGTTGGACTGATCGGCCCCAATGGAGCCGGCAAAACCACCTTCTTTCTGGGGATATGTGGTGTGCTGAAGCCGTCTGCCGGGGAGATCGTTGTGTTAGGCAAGCGAGTGTTGAATGGGGACTTCCGCCCTGAAGTCGGTCTGGTATTTCAGAATCCGGACGACCAGCTTTTCTGCCCGTCGGTGCGGGACGACGTTGCCTTCGGCCCGCTCAATATGGGACTCCCAAGAGATGAGGTTGAAGTCAGAGTCGCAGAGGCACTCTCAACCGTGGGTGGGTCTGAACTTGCTGATAGGCCAGCTCACCATCTGTCGGAAGGGGAGAAACGTATGGTGTCGATTGCAGGCGTGCTGGCCATGCGACCACGACTGGTAATCCATGACGAGCCCAGCGCCAACCTTGACATCCGCTCACGGCGTCGCCTCATCCGCCTCATGCAGGCATCGAAGGAGACTCTTCTGATTGCCTCCCATGACCTGGAACTCGTCCTGGAGATCTGCACCCGAGTAGTGCTGATAGATGGAGGACGCATTATTGTCGATGGGGATCCCCGCCAAGTCATGGGCGACGACAGGTTGATGGAGGCCCATGGACAGGAAAAGCCCCATTCCCTTGTGCCGCACCGGGCGCCTCACCCACACCATCATCAGTGATTCCCCTTTCCTACGGGCTCGAGGCCTGACACTCTCAGTAAGTTGAATTCAGACTTGTGCAAGGAGGGATGCGCGATGTACCGGAGTGACAGAGAGAAACTCACAATTCTGCTAGACCATTGGATTGACCACAACAAGGAACACGGTGGAGAATTCAGGGAGTGGGCCGGCAAAGCCAAGGGTTTCGGGGAAGGTGTGGTGCAGAAAGACATGTTGGACGCAGCGGAGCACGTGGACAAGGCCAGTGAGTCCTTACAGAGGGCTTTGGACAAATTGAAAAAGGCAGAATCATGAAGCTCGCTATTGACTGTGAACAAATGCTAGTGCAACTGCAAGCTCATATCCAGAGCTTTCGGCGAGTGGGTGAGAGCCCCTACCGAGATAAGGTCAACCCCGGTTTCGGCAACGGCGCGGACTTCGTGCAAAGTGATGCCTCCGGAGGCTTCGACTAGAGCACGACCTTTGATTAGCCGGACAGCCTGACGCATGTCTTGAAGGTCCATATTATCCAGCATGATGATGTCGACGCCGGCTTCAGCCGCCTCTGAAGCTTCTTGCGGAGTCTTGACCTCCACCTCGATTCTTACCTTAGCCGGAGCTTTCTGGCGCGCCTTGGCTATAATCTCTTTCATAGTCAGCCCCTGGCTGCGAAGTGCTGCCAGGTGATTGTCCTTAATCAGAATGCCATCCCCTAGGTGCATGCGGTGGTTCTTGCCGCCGCCAGCTTGCACCGCATACTTTTCCAGCGCTCTTAGGCCCGGCGTAGTCTTCCTGGTATCGGTGATTTGGGCAGGCAAGCCTTTGACCGCTTCGACGTAACGAGCCGTCTCTGAGGCAATGCCGCTCAGATGCTGGAGGAAATTCAGGGCAACTCGCTCGGCTTTCAGCATGCTGGCCCACTTGCCCTCTATCTTGGCTATCACATCCCCAGGGTTGACCTCACCTCCGTCTTTGACGAGGATGTCCACCTTTAGCTGGGGGTCGACCTTGAGGAAAACCTGCCTGGCAACTTCAGTCCCGGCTATGATTCCTTTTGCCTTAGCTGTGATTGACGCCTTTCCTTGCTGGTCGTCCGGCACCAGCGCCTCGGTGGTAACATCACCCCGGCCGAGGTCTTCAGCCAAGGCCCGGTCGATGACCTGTTCAACCTGCTGAGTGTCTGTTAATTCCATTTTCTACCCTGATTCTACCAGACGCAGCGGAAATTACAAACAGTTTCCTAGGATTTTGCCCGGGGCGGTGCGCGGGCCCCGACAGTGGCGGTCGCCCTCGGTGGGCAGGTGGTTCGCAATAAAGACAGTGAGCCAGACCGTACGCGGGATATGAATTAACTAGAATTCATATGCCGACAGATGACTATCAAACAATGAGTTTAAGTAAAACAATCAACATGTTAGAATCAATTGCGATGGAAAAAACAAGACCAGAGTTCTTCAAAATACAGGATTTTCACCTTAGAAAAACTCGAGTAAATTTGCACAAACTCGATAGCTTGCAATCCAAAGATCAATACGTATCTCTCAGTCTTAAACTGTTAAGAGAATCAGGTACAGTCACAGCACTGCTTGCATTTGCTCACCCTCTCGACAATATGAATAGGCCAAGAAATTGGACCAGAGATGAGGCAATATTGTGTGGTCTTATGGTTCGGCTTCTGAAATTACAGCTTGGGGTCGTAGATGCAATCAGACAGCGGAAGATGGAAATAGAACACATTCTGATGCGTTGCCTTGCGGAAACTGCGATAAATTTAAGATACCTTTTACTTAAAGGCAGACAATCAAAGGAAATATACGAGGGATATATACAGTATTCATTGCATGAAGAGCAGAGATTACTAGATATGATTGATAAGAGTATTAAAGCCAGAGGTCAGGAGCTTCCAATAGAACGGCAAATGCGGGGATCTATCCTAAAGTCATTTGAAGATTCTGGCTTCACGCCCAATAGTCTTGACACGAAATGGCAAAGGGGATGGAGCGGGAATCTGTTTGATAGAGCACGTGCAACAGGTATGGAGGATGCTTACTTGGGTATTTTCGGACTTCCAAGTCATGCAGTACACGGCAATTGGCAAGACCTTCTACTGTACCACGTAGAACGCTGTGGCGATGAATTCATACCACGTGATGGCTGGGCTGAACCAGAGCCAGAATTCGCACTTACGGCTGTTTTTCTCACTTGTAAGAGCTGCGAGGATTACTTAAACATAATTTTACCTGAGTGCGATGACCGCAACAAAATTTCTGGCGTGATCAAAGATTTGATTGGTCGCACGCTTCTAGTTATTCAGATATGGCAACGGTTCTCTGAAAAACATTAGTTGATAGAAGAAAAGCCCTCGGTTTCTGTGGCCAAGGGCTTTGTCCATTTCTTGGTAGGGGTGGTTGGATTTGAACCAACGACCTTCGGGTTATGAGTCTGTAGGCTAGTGTCCCAAAGAATGTCGCTACGTTCAAATTAGAACCTTCGTGCCAATTGCCTAAAATCTGTTTTGAGCGTAGAATACCAACTGGTGATAACCTGTTTCATTCAGTCCGTTAGCTTTTTGTTAGCTTTTTTATAACTTCACTTCGAGCGTGAGGTAATGACAGCGGGTAATAGATGACAAAGAGAAGAGAGGCGATACGTCTCGCCCATAAGGCCGACTACCAGGCAAGGATCTTACGAGACAAGGCCATTGATGAGGCATTGTGGGTATTCCAGAAGACCAATTGGGAGGCAGAGCGGGTATTCAATAAGGCCAAAGCCCAGGCAGAGAAGGACTACTACGAGACTATAGCCCAGGCGGAGGAGTACTACAAGGGCAAAGCTCAGGCTTCGAAGGGCTACAAGGAGGCCGAAGCCCAGGCAGAGATGAACTATAACGAGACCATAGCACAGGCTACGGAGGACTACTACAATGCCAAAGCCCAGGCGTCGGAGGACTACAAGAAGGCCAAAGCTCAGGCAGAGAAGGACCACAAGGAGGCCCGACTCCAGGTGTTGAAGGACTACTGTGAGACCACGGGCCTCTCCGTGCAGGAGGTCCTAGCCCAGGAACGGGAGCGCTACAGGGAGGTTATCGCCAGGTTACCGAATCTCGAAGAAGATAGCCCTGCCCCAGGGCGACGTTAAGCCGTCCAGAAGGCCAAGGTAGACAAGAGAATAGTCAGGCGTGCCGCCGGCAAAGTCACTGGGCACAGCTTGGGCAAACTCCCCGTCTGCTACCCTAGTCCTGAGAGAGCACAAGGAAAGGCAAGAGCTACGCATAGCCATGCTTCTTTGATGCTCAAACAGGGCACTCATCCCAAGATTGTTCAGGAGCGTCTCGGCCATGCCAGTATACAAATAACCCTTGATACCTACAGCCACGTTGCCCCTGGGCTTCAAGAAGCAGCAGCCTCCTTTGACGAAGGTCTACGGGTTAGCAAAGTCGAAGCTAAAGAACAGGCCGTCGAAAATCTTGGTTAGCTATTTGTTAGCTAAGATGAAAATGCCCCCATTTTCCACTGGCTTATTAGGGGCATGTTAGCTGAAAAAATTGGTAGCGGGGGTTGGATTTGAACCAACGACCTTCGGGTTGTCAACCCCGCGAAGTGCTGCCGTTCTACCTTTTGTATTGAAATCTGACCTTAGCCTGTTGCCTATTCTGCGGCCACCTTGAGCGTCAATCTCGCACTTCTGCAGATGATTTCACATGGCCCGTTTTCTGGCTTCCCGCGGCATTAAACGAGTCAGCTCCGTTGTTCCATCAAATCGGGCTGTGCTACAATCTAGCTGTAGGGCTAGTCCAAACACCCCATCGACCTGAGGCTAGCCCTTGTGGTGTTTGGAAATGGCTTTGCCCTGTCTGCTTGCTTTGATCCGAGAGGTCCCTGAGTTCCAGCTACTGAAAACGGGATTGCTTGAGCCACGGAAGGGTCAAGACAGGCTGGTCGTGCCCGATGCTGCCAGGGCGAGGCAGCTTGGATCAATGTAGTCCGGGGCACACTTGAAAGGCTGTACCCGCACGCCCCTTTCCATTAAGGCGGCAATAAGCCCGACGGCGATAGTAGTTTTACCCACCCCACTGCTCGTTCCGGCAATCACCAGTCTGGGAATATTCACCGCGAAGCTCCGCTAGCTAGGTCATACTTCCTCTGGTAGCCACGGGGGGTTACCATCCAACCATCGAAAGCAAAGGTACTTGAATTGCCGATGATGATAGTCGTGTTCATACCTATTTCAAAGTCCAGCATATGTTCCAAATCGGTTATTGCTACCTGTTGCTTTTGCCTGTAGGCATTGCTGACAATGCCTACAGGGGTGGTGGAAGGGCGATGTTGCAGGATAATCTCCCTGGCCTCAATTAAGTGGTGCTGGCGTTTTTGGCTCCTCGGATTATGGATAACAATGACAAAGTCGCCCCTGGCCACCAGCTCTAACTTTTGCCTTATGTCCGCCCATGGGACGAGGTAGTCGCTAAGACTGATAGTAACAAAATCGCCCATTGCTGGGGCCCCGAGCAAGGCAGCCGTAGCTACTAGAGAAGGGACCCCAGGTACCACTTCTACATCTAACCTATCGCCTTGTTCATGCAGGATCTCACCAACCAGCCCGGCCATGCCATAGATACCGGCATCACCACCGCACACAATGGCTACTGTTTTACCCTCCTTAACCAAGCTGGTTGCCACCTTGGCTCGCTGAACCTCTTCTCCCATGCCGGTGGCGATGACCTCTTTCCGGGACAAAAAAGGTTCAATCAGCCTGATATAGGTCGTATAGCCGACGATGACTTCGCTGAGACGGATTACGTCCCTGGCCCGGAGGGTCATGTGCTCCGGGTGGCCTGGACCAATACCGACCAGGAAAAGTTTGCCCGTCTTTGGCTTATCACTGCTGACAAAGGGCAACCTGGCTACGGCAATAGCTACCTTTCTATCATAACTTAGCTTGGGCACAAGGAGAGAGGTATTGCCACTGCTCAATATTGCCGCTGCCTCGCACACCGACGGCGTCCCCAAGTATTTTAGAGCCGCCGAAAGGCTGGAGGGAAAATTCGCCTGCTCCAGGGTTTCTTTATCAAAATACTCTATCGGCAGGTTGTATTTTCGGGCAAACTCTAGAAGCCCCACCTCCTCTTTCTTCCTATCAATAGTGGCTACATTCCTTAGGCTTTTAATGGAGAGCCGGTGTTCCAACAATACACTGGCAACCGCTTTCTCTATCTCCGCAGATTTCGTCCCACGATTACAGCCAATGCCTATCACCAGGCTCTTTGGCCGGTATACCAGGATGTAAGGAGGCAGAGCCTGATATTCTTCAGTCAGCACCCGGTCAGTAATCACCACTGCTGCCTGGCAACCGGACTCCTTTAAAGTTTCAAGGGCAGCAAAAAGACGGAGGTTAGCTGGTAGCGACTTTTCCCTCGCCCACCAATTTGTCTCACCGGCATCTTGGTAAATGCCAACACATTCTCCGTTGACCAGCGAAGCGCTGACTCTGGTAACGTTACCATCATCCTCCAGTTCCCAGCCAAACTCCTTCCCCAGGAGGTCGACGGCGATGGTCTGGCTTACATCTGAGGCGGTGGTAATGACCGGCTGGGCACCGAGGAGGGAAGCTATCCTCCTAGTCAACTCGTTGGCACCACCCAGATGCCCGGAAAGAAGGCTCACCACGAAATTTGCTGAATCATCAATGGCTACTACCCCTGGGTCTTGCCGCTTGTCTCCCAGCTCTGAGGCTAATAAGCGAACCGCGGCGCCCACTGCCATGGCCATCACTAGATATCGGTAGCGACTAAAAGCTTCCTTAACCACTTTTCTAGCCGGCGGCGGAAAGGCATACTCCCCACTCTTCGCGGCAAATTTGGCCGGCACATAGAGGTGACTGCCGGGAAATAGCAGACTCAACCGCCGTCCCAATTTCACCCCCTTCTTGGTAATGGCCACAATTGCTATCTTATCAAGACGTCCGGAACTCATGTCTGAACCCCTCGTTATAGAGCTGGGAACGCATACCTTTCCCCTTAGAGTTCAAAAAGTCGCCCACCAGTATCAGCGCCTGCTTCTTGATGCCCAGTGCCTTCACCTGCTCGGCCAGACTCTTCAAAGTAGTCCGCACCACAATTTCATCTTCCCAGCTCGCTCTATAGACGACAGCTGCCGGAGTTTCAGCGGGATAGCCCCCCTCCAGAAGCTCGGCGACCACGCTTTCGACCAAAGAGGCGCTCAAGAAGATGGCCATGGTAGCCCGGTGCGCCGCCAGCCCTTTCAGACTCTCTGAGCCCGGAACTGGCGTTCTACCTTCCATTCGGGTGATGATAACCGTCTGAGAAAGCTCCGGTATGGTAAGCTCTGTTTTCAATGTAGCGGCAGCGGCAAATAAGGAGCTTACCCCAGGTATGATCTCATATTTTATTCCCTTCTCATCCAGGACGACCATCTGCTCCTGAATGGCTCCGTAGATGCTGGGGTCACCGCTCTGCAAGCGGGCGACTAATTTCCCTTGCCTCACGGCATTAGTAATAATCTCGGTTATCTGGTCTAAGGAGAGAGAGGCGCTCTGGTAAATGTCAACTCCCTCTTTAGCGCAGGAACAAACCGCAGGGTTTACTAAAGAGTCAGCGTAAATAATAACATCTGCTCGCTCGATAATCCTTTTCCCCTTGATGGTCAGCAAGTCCGGGTCGCCTGGCCCAGCCCCAATAAAGTATACCTGCGTTGCCATGCTACCTCCGCACAATCAGTAGAGAGAAGTAGTCAAGCTTCTTTCCCTTCAACTTCTTCACATCTCTAATTATCTCTTCGTCCGCAGTAGTACATCTTCTGACATAGGCGCACTTATCTGTCAAATTGAGCTCCTCAAGAATATTAAGAATCCTTTCAAACGCAGTGTTTATTTTGAGGAAAACTACGGTATCAAAGTTTTCCAGAGTCTCTCTGATAGCTTTGTCTTCACAAATCGCCGATAGGATAGCTATTCGCTCACCTCCGCTGGCGAGGGGAAGTAAAGCCGTGGCTGCCGCTGCATTGACCGAGGAAATTCCAGGGATAACCTCGATATCAACCTCAGGATGGCTTTTCTGCAAAACTGTAAAGACGTGAATGAACGTCCCGTAAAGGAGAGGGTCACCCTCAGCGATAAAAGCACAGTCCTTCCCTTCACTGAGATGCCCCCAGATATTCTGTGCCGCCTTCTCCCAATAGCTGGCTAGCTCCTCTGCATTTCTTCGCATAGGGAAAACCAACTCAATTATTTTCTGCTTCGGTTCCTTGATCAGACCGGCGATAATCTGGCTGGCATAGCTTTGACTTTTTCCATCCTTCTGGGGCACAAAGATAACCGGCACCCGGGACAAAATACGATGTGCTCGTAAAGTGAGGAGTTCAGGGTCACCAGGTCCTACCCCTATTCCGTAAAGACGACCAATTACCACTTTCTTTGCCTATATTTTGTCATCGCTCCCTTTACCGCCAGCCGGCGACCACAAATACCGGGGTCAAGGCTTCAAGGCGGGTAAGATTTGAGATGTCTCTGCTGCGAGCCACATTGACCAAGTTTATATCAAACATGAACCCATTCGCTTTCAAACTATCAATCGCAGCCTGCAAGGTGTCCAGAGTAACCGCGTTGATGACAATCCGCCCCCCCGGCTTCAGCCGGTCACAAGCAACCTTCAGAATTCCGGCCAGCTCGCCACCGCTGCCGCCAACGAAAATCGTCGAAGGGTCGGGCAGCTTGCCAAGCCCCTCCGGTGCTGCAGCATGTATAACCCTGATATTGTAGCGACCAAACTTCTGAATATTCTCTTTAATATTTGCTACTGCTTGGGCATTCTTCTCAATAGCGAGAACCCATCCTTTTTTGGTGAGAAAGGAGGCTTCAATAGACACGGCACCAGAGCCAGCGCCGATATCCCAAACAACACTGTCGTCCCTGAGGTGCATCTTGGCCAGACTGATTGCTCTCACCTCCAGCTTGGTAATCATGCCTTCCTCCAGCCGATGAAACTCCTCATCAGGGATTCCGAAGCATTCTTTAGGACGATTATTCTTGGCTGGGTCGTCTTTAATTAAAATCATTATATTGAGGGGTGAGAACTCCATCTTCTTAAGGCTGTAGAGGTTGGTGGTTATGATTTTTTCCTTTTTGCTGCCCAGGTCTTGGCAAACATAAGCCCGGCAGTTGTCAATCCCGTGCTGCTGGAGAACTCTGGCAACTTCTCCAGGGGTGTGTTTGTCATCGGTAAAGATAGCAATTTTATGGACGGAGCGCACTGTGTCAATAATATCCTCAATTGGCCTAGAATGGGTGCTGACCAGGGCAGCATCATCCCAGCTCTCCTTAATCCGGGCAAAGGCAAGCTGCATGGGACTCACGTTGGGTATTATCTCAACGATATCCTTGCCCAGCTTGCCCACGAGGTATTTGGCTATTCCATAAAGGTTGGGATCTCCTGAGGCCAGGACAACCACGCGCTTTTGTCCTAAGTTCTGCTGAATAAGGTCAATCACCTCGCTCAGGTTGTTCTTGATGGAGATGCTCTGTCCGGATAAGGAAGCAAACATATCAAGTAGCCGTTCCCCACCAAAGACCATATCTGCCTGTTGTACAATGTGGCGTGTTTCCGGAAGGAGGCCGCTAGCGCCACCTGGTCCGATACCAATAATGTACACCTTATCTGCTGGCATTGGCTCTCCCCAAAATGGTTCCTTCATAATCGCTTATGATACACTCCACCTCAAGTTTTCCACCGACACTTCCCCTGCATTCCCTCACGGCTAGCTGGCAGAGTCCATCGCAAAATTGCCTAGAATACACAGCTGGTAACATTCTCCTGAAATGATTAGCTGTAACTGCCTCCTGCAAAACTTTCACTGTTTGCCGTGGCACACCACAACTTGCTGCCACCTCAGACATAAAGTTGATGTCCACTCTGGAATTGCTGACGTTGGTGTACAGGTGCCCGGCAGCAAGTTTACTTATCTTGCCCACCATTCCCCAGATGACTACTTTAGCCATACCTCGTTTGGCACATTCTTGAAGTGTGTAGCCAATGAAGTCGCCACATTGGATAAAACACTCCTCAGCCAGTGATACCAACTCTCGTTGGGCAAACTTCTCACTGCGCCTGCCTGTGGTCAGCACTACCTCCCGGTAGCCACAAGCCATGGCTATGTCCAACGCCTGTGAGATACAGGTGGTGTAAGCATTAACCGAATAGGGGATCACAATACCGGTGGTGCCCAGAATAGAAATGCCTCCCATTATTCCCAGACGCGAGTTGAGTGTTCTCTTCGCCAGTTCCTTACCTCCTTTCACTGAGATAGTCACCTGGATTCCCTTGCCATCAAGCTTGCTTCTGGCTACTTCTTCCCCGACGGAGCTAGCAATCATCTGACGCGGTACCTGATTGATGGCGGCCATGCCAATCGGAATCTCCAGCCCTGGCTTGGTTACCAACCCAACTCCTTCTCCTCCGTCAATAGCAATGCCTGGCTCTGTTCTCCAGGATACAGTGGCACATATCTCAGCCCCATTGGTAACGTCAGGGTCATCGCCGGCATCCTTTATTACCGAGCACGATGCCTGGAGACTATTGAAGGCAAATTTCTCCATCCTGAAGTTGGCCTTACCGCTGTGAGGCAGGTCAATCTCTACCTGTTCCACACCCCTCTGTTCCAGCAGTGAGATGGTGGCTGCCTTGGCGGCAGCGGCAGCACAGGCCCCGGTAGTGTAGCCGCAGCGCAGTGGCTTGCCCTTTTTGCATCTTACTGTCATGTCATCCGCTTTCCTTACTACGAACATATAGCTGGCGAATCTCCTCAGCCATTTCGCCGCCCCCCCTTCCCACAAGCTTCAGTATTTCCCGTCTCGCCTGCCCAATGGTCAGCGGAATTCTTGAAAAGTGCAGCCCGTCTTCCTTCTTCAAGATCTCAATGAGGTGCGCAATGCGTGGCAACCTTAGCTCAGCCTCCCTGACTAAGTCGGTGTCAGCGAATATTTTTTCCGGTGTTTCTTCTCCAATTATCCGCCCTTGTTTCATGATGGCGACTCGGTCACAGAACAGAGGCACCAATTCGACATCATGGGTAGCCATTATCATAGCAGTTCCTCGCTCTTTATTCAGTTTCCTGAGCAAACGCATAATTGAGCTAACACCCTTTGGATCTAGGCCACTCGTCGGTTCATCTAACAGAATTGTTTTTGGCTCCATAGCCAGGACCCCGGCAATAGCCACCCGCCTTTTTTGACCAAAACTCAGGGTGTGGATGGCTCTATCGGGAAGCTCAGAGGCACCCACCAATTCCAAAGCCTCGGCAGTCCTCCGTGCCACCTCATCCGGCTTTAGCCCCAAGTTCACGGCGCCAAAGGCGACATCCTGCCCCACGGTAGCACCAAAAAGTTGGTCGTTAGGGTCTTGAAAGACCATTCCCACCTGCCTGAAAATCTCCTCATCTTTAAAAGAACGTAGCTCTTTGTTATCCAGGAAGACCTTGCCCGATGACGGTTTTAGCAAGCCGTTGAGGTGTTTTAATAGGGTGGTCTTCCCACATCCATTAGCACCTAACAGGGCCAAAAATTCGCTATCTTTTAACTCTACATTGATTTCAGATATAGCTTGCGTATGACCGTCATAACTAAAGGACAAAGCTTCAGTTTTTATCATACTCTCAACTGTCCTGCAAGGTAGAAAATCACCAGGGTAACGGTTAGGCAAATGGCGGCCATGTAATCCCTCTTATTAAAATGTTCTGTATAATTGATTGTCATAGTGCCGGTGTAACCTCGCGCTATCATTGCCTCAAAGACTCTCTCTGCCCGGTCATAGGCGCGCAGGATAAGACTCCCGCCCAGTACACCGACAGACTTCATGCTTTGCTGCCAGTTGCGGTAGCCCAGCCGTACCTTTTGGGCGTCTTTTATAGATATTGCTTCTTCGATAAGGACAAAGATGTAGCGGTAAATAAGCAGCGTCAGCTCAATAAAAACTTTAGACAGCCTAAACCAGCGAGCTGCCAGAAGCAGCTTGTGGGTGGGGGTAGACATGCTTAAGAAGAGAATTAATGATACGCCACTTATCACGCGGCACATGATCAAAAAGCCACGTGCTAAACCCTCTTCATAACCTACCACATGGAATCCCCAAAAGGGAATAGTAAACAATGGGGTAGTGCCATAGAAGAATATCTGTGTAATCAGCACCACAGCCGCCATTGCCAGAGGCATGGTTAGCCTTAACATCAGCAGCTTCGGAGGTATTCCGATAGCGGCTAAAGTGGCTAGGCAAAAGATGGCAATGGCTATTGGAGTGTAGATGATTGGTGACAAAAGGTTAATAACCAGGGCAATAACGGTAAAGACTATCTTTACCCGTGCCTCTATCCCGGTTACAAGGTTCTCTTTACGAGCATAGACATCAGAAAAGATATCGTCTTTATGAAACATTAACTCGTCTGAGTGCTATTCTCTTTTTTATCTTTTCTCCGTCACCAGTCTTCTCCAGTAGTAGCCAGCGGCAAAGCCACCTACGGTTCCGCCCAAGGCGAACACAAAGAGCAACAGGTCACCTTGGTCGGTGTTAATGTAAGGGTCCCGAGGTTCCCTGCCGGCGTCAACGGCATACTTCTCTATCACGGTGACATCAACACCACCCCACGGGCCTTCTTCTCCTTCGGGCACCTCTTTAGAGAGAGCTATCCAACCAACGATTGCTAGACACACAATGACAATCAAAATGCCAATTGCTATTATTTTGCCTAGATTTTTCATTAGCTACCTCCCTTTACTGTGCTGGCCGTGGGCCTGAAAGCACTTGGAATTATCAGAGACAGCAGCTCGGGTCGGCGCTGATAGACAAGTGTTACCACTCCACCGGTGAGTAGCCCTTCAAAAATTCCCAGGGGCAACTGAGTAGGAGCAAAGGCTATGCAAATGGCTCCGAACATACTCCA
>JADHWZ010000034.1 GCA_016783225.1 Dehalococcoidia bacterium
ATGAAACAACATGGACACATCGATTAAGGCCAAGATGTATTTCCCTTTGGTCATTATCATCCTAGCAGTTGGATTGCTGTGCGCTTGTGGAAACCCGTCGCATGCAGTCGCTCCGCCAATTGAAGAGCCTTCGGCACCACCTGCGGTCACTCCGCCTGCGGAGCAGCCTGCAGAGCCATCCAAAACAACAACTGCATCTGACAGGGTAGATGTTGTCTATTTCCACCGCCCTCGTCGCTGCGTGACCTGCCTCTGTTTCGAAGAACGGCTTCGCCACGTCGTGAAGACATATTTCCAGGATGAGGTAGATAGCGGCAAGCTGACTCTCGAGGTATTGAGCCTGGGTGACAAGGAGAATGCCGCTACCGTCAACAAGTATGGCGCCTTTGGGCCACAACTATTTATCAATACTGTCAGGGATGGCGCTGACCATATTAGAAATATAGAGGAGATTTGGTCTTGGAGCTGCAGAAGCGATAAGGAGGGCTTTGACCAGGCAGTCAAGAACCTTATTGAACAAAGCCTTGAGGAAGTGCAGTAATGGACTAGGTATTGTTCTAGGGCACCCCCTCAACGTCCCGGCCCTCTCAGCGCTGTTCCTGGGGCTAATTACGGGTGTCAGCCCCTGTCCTTGGTCAGTAGGAAACGGCTATAAGCCAAGGTTGAAATCTCGCCGCACGATGAACGAGACATGGAGACTGGAAGTTTGGAAGTATTGATGTTAAGAAACAGTGGTGACACCGCCTACAAAGAAGAGATGCGCTGACCTGGTCCGGAGCCCAAACAGGAGGAGCAATGAAAATGAGAGTAATGAAGCCAAAGATCATCTGGCTATTAACATAAGCTGTTGCCATTAACCGAACTGATAGTGATATGAGGCTGATACATTTTGCGATTCTATTTCTACTGCTGGCGCTAGCCCTTGTGCCGCCTACGACCGTAGAAGCTGGCTGAGTGGGCAGCGACTGTAGCGGTGTCAGTCTGACACCTGACAAAGGCAAGGTAGGCACCATGGTGGTCATGGCCATCACGAGTAGCGCTTTCCCGCTGGCCGGATCCTATCAAATTCTGTGGAGCAAATCGCCAGTCTCCACCGCGGGCAACTACGTGCTGGTGGCCGAGGGTGACGTAGCTAAAGGCAGCATGGAGGTAACAGCCACTTTCACCATCCCCGAAACTGCCTACGGCACGAACTATGTTCAGTTCAAGCGTGGATGGCGTCCCGAGGAAGACCCTTACAACTTCATTTTTGACGTCGCGCCAGGCATTGAGGTGAGTCCATCATCAGCCTCACCCGGGTTCCAGGTCACGGTCAATGGCACCGGCTTTCCCGCCGATAGTGATGGTATCAAGCTAAGCTTCGATGATGAAGGTAGCGATATGGTCATCGTTACTGATGACTTGGGTAGCTTTACCTTAAAGTTCACTGTCCCCGATACCGTCGCCGGCAAGCACGACTTCAAAGCCGCAGACGAGAGTGTATATGCGGCGGAAGCCACCGCAAGCTTGGTACTCCTCCCCAGCATCAACCTCAGCCCCAAGTTGCCCGAGGTGAGCAGCCAGGCCACCGTTAGTGGCCGTGGCTTCGCCGCCAGCAGCGAGATATCCATCAAATACGACAACGTCAAGGTTGCCGACTCGCCAACCACCGACGAACTCGGCAGCTTCAGCCATGCCTTCACGGTGCCCGAAAGCCCTGAGACCGAGCACCAGATTGTGACCACCGACAAGGCCGGCAACACGGCCACCTACAGCCTGGCTCTGGAGGGCAAAGCACCGCCGGCGCCGGCAACAATTCTGCCCCGGGGGCAAAGATTCGGCTGGCTTGGCTCAGAGGTGGTTGCCTTCAGCTGGACTGAGAGTACCGACCCTAGCGGCGTCACCTACACGCTGGAGATAGCCGATAACCTCGATTTCTTTCCACTGGCATCAGGTATGAGAAAGGCCGGATTGACGCAGGCCACCTGCCCTGTCGATCTCCGGCCGGGCACGTACTACTGGCGGGTGAGGGCGGTTGACGGTGCTGGCAACAAAAGTGAGTGGGCGCTTTGCCCCTACCCCTTCAAGATTGGCTTCTTGTCCACCATCTGGTTTCCGTTACTGGGTGGCTTGTTCTTCCTTCTCGCCTTCGTCTTCATCGTTCGCGCGTTCTTTCAGCGCCTGAGGGAGTACTACTAATTGGAATAAGCGGGCCATGCTTGTACGGGCACAAGAATCGCTTGCTGCGTTCTTCAAGCAACCGGTAGACGTTCAATTCTTTTTGAGCGAGATTTTGAAATATGTCGAATAATTGCATAAAGGAGCTTAACTAAATGACAGACGAAGACTCTCATTCCAATAAGATACCAAAAACAGAGTGGTGGAAGATCGCTGGCTTGGCTTTAGGAGTGATTTTGATTATAGCTGGTGTGGCCTATTCTCTGACAACGAGGCACAGCAGTGCCTCAAATGGCCCTTTGAGCCAGGGTACCGTCAGTGCCCCCGCAAGAATGGGTCTCGGCGAATTGACCTGGGTTCAAAATCTCGATACCCTGTTCGCTAGCTACGATGTTGTCTTTGTGATTTTGCCGAAAGATGATGATTTAGCCAAAGAAGCTACCAGCCAGGTGACCGGAGCGGTGGAAAAAATCCGAGACCAAGGGGCAAGTGTGTATAGCTTGCCCCTCAGCCCCAGCAACCCCGAATTCTCCACCACGACTGAGCGCCTGGGCATCTCGCAGTTCCCAACAGTTCTCATCTTAGCCAAAAACGGCAACGGGGCTATTGTTACCAGAGACTTCGACGAGACAAAACTTCTTCAGGCATATCTGGTAGTCTCCAGCCCGACCTGCGCCCCGGGTAGCTCCAGCGGCTGCTGCCCCAAATAGAAGGTAGTCGTTATGGAAGAATGGATTAAACTGGTTTTCAGTGCACCTGGATTTGGCATTTCATAATATGCGCTATGAAGTTAGCACCATGACTGGCCAACCACAAAGAACCGGGATCGCCAATCTACCTCTGCATTACGGCAAGGCGCCGCCGTGGCTCTTTGAGCGTATGACCAAGCTAGCACGCGAAATCACCATCGCCATCACCACCGAGTTCGGCTCCAATGAGGTGCTCCGCCGCCTGTCAGACCCTTTCTGGTTCCAGGCCTTCGGCTGCGTATTAGGCTATGACTGGCACTCCAGCGGCGTCACCTGCACGCTGGAGATAGCCGATAACCTCGATTTCTTTCCACTGGCATCAGGTATGAGAAAGGCCGCATTGACGCAGGCCATCTGCCCTGGCAACCTTCCCCCGGGTACCTACTACTGGCGGGTGAGGGCGGTTGACGGCGCTGGGAACGAAAGTGAGTGGGCGCTTTGCCCCTACCCCTTCAAGATTGGCTTCTTCTCCACCATCTGGTATCCGTTACTGGGTGGCTTGTTCTTCCTTCTCGCCTTCGTCTTCATCGTTCGCGCGTTCTTTCAGCGCCTGAGGGAGTACTACTAATTGGAATAAACGGGCCATGCTTGTACGGGCACAAGAATCGCTGGCGCGAATACGAGGACAGCTGACAACAGAAAACGGGAGGCTATATAGGGCTATGAACACATCGGGTAAGGCCAAGACATACTTTCCTCTGCTCGCCGTCCTGGCACTTGGATTGGTATGTTCATGTGCAAGTCCTACTTCTATGGCTACGCCTCCCTCATCAAATGATTCCGAGGGCTTGCCTGCGGCAACCCGAATTCCCGATGAGCCCCTGGGATCACCGGATAGAGTAGACGTGGTGTATTTCCACCGTCATCGTCGCTGCAAGGCTTGCCTCTACATCGAAGACCACGTCAGCTATGTCGTGAAGACATATTTCCAAGACGAAGTCGATAGCGGTAGACTAACTCTCGAGATAGTCGACTTGGGGGATAATGAGAGTGCCGCCATCATCAGCAAATACGGCGCTCATAGCCCACAGCTATTTACCAACACCATTAGGGATGGCGTTGACCATATAAGACATGTAGAGGAGATTTGGACTCAGGGCTTCAGGGGCAGCGACGAGGACTTTGACGAAATAGTTAGAAGCGCCATTGAGCAAAGCCTCAGGGGTGAGGAATATTGAGTTCCAGTAGTGTCCTGCGGGACTTCTGGAGTCTCAAGTACAAGGGGGACTGCAGAAAATGCGCGGTCCATTTGTGTGCATAACAAGAGAGTCCAACACCTGGAGAATACGACCGGTGTATTACGCGGCTCTGGTTGCACTGCTGGCTTCGTTCTTGATACCAGCTTCACCCGCAAACGCTGGTTGCGTTGGCGGTAGCTGCGGTAGCGGTGTGAGTTTGACGCCTGACTCGGGTAAGGTCGGGACTATGGTGGTCTTGTCTATTGCGAGCAGCGCCTTTCCACTGGAAGGAGACTACGAGATTCGGTGGAGTCCAATGGTAACCTTTGAGAAGGATAGAACCATTGTGCTGAAGGAAGGTAGTGTCGCCAGGGGAACCACGGCTGTAACGGCCAGCTTCACCATCCCCGAAGCCAAATACGGTGCACACTACATACAGTTCATGCAACTTGCCAATAGAAGGGTTGTTAATTTCCGGTTCACCGTTAAGCCAAGCCTCAAAATCAGTCCCTCGGCAGGCACACCTGGTACTACTGTGACCATCAGCGGCACAGGCTTCCCTGCCCAAGGTATGGGCAAAGTTACCTTTGATGGTAAGTCAACCGATGTGGCCATCGCCACTAATGATGTAGGTAGCTTCACCTCGGAGTTCATCATTCCTGATACTAGCGCTGGCGAGCACGAATTAATTGCCACGACCGAATATGTTGCTGTAACTGCCACCGCCGAACTGGAAGTCGTACCCAGCGCCTCCCTTCCCCCTGAAGCTTCAGACGTCGATACCGAGGACACCAACACAGAAGTTCGTGATGACAACCGGTCTACCCCCAACTTAGCTCAGGACAGCAAGGCACCACCAACGCCAGGTGTAATTGCGCCTATGGGACATAGGTTTGGCTTGCTTGGCACCCAGGCAGTCTCCTTCAGCTGGAGCAAGGTGTCTGACCCTAGTGGCATTACCTATACCTTGGAGATAGCCGACAACTACGAGTTCCTCCCTCTTGAAACGAGCATACAAAAGACAGAATTAGCCGAGACTAGTTGCACTGTCAGTATCGAGCCCGGTACCTATTACTGGCGGGTAAAGGCAGTTGACGGCGCCGATAATGAAAGCCGATGGGCATACGCGCCTTATACGTTCAAGGTGGCAGAAGTCTCCGCCTTAATACAGAAGTCCGTTGAATTACTGAATAAGGTCAGATTTCTCTCCATCTTGGGCTTTATTATCGGCGGTCTTATTATTCTCCGCATCTTGGTTCTAGTTACTCGGGCCGCCATACGTCGCCGGAGGGACTATTGGTATTAGGAAGGCAAATAGGGGCTGTTCTCGTGGAGAATACTGGACACTGGAATACTAGGCCTGCTTGTTCATCTGCTGCCCAGGCGTCAGACTTGCCCCCTTCAAGGCCAGCGACGCCAAGGTTCCCTCAATTGGGAGGATGAGACTTACCCTGCTGGATGGCCAATCTCACGATTGGCTTCACTGTAACCTTGCCACTGCCGCTAACTGTCACCATCCTATCGGCGTCAAAGTCAAGAAGTAAGACCGTGGTCTCGTCTTCCATAACATCAAAGGGGCGGGTGAACTTGAGCTCCCCGCTGGGGACAGTGGCCATCTCCAGTTCGCCGTCGCCTATAGCCACTTTGACTTCCTCAATTGTAATTCTGACTTGTGTATATCTGCCCGTCTCAACTTCACTGACTGTCAGCACCTCATCAAGCCCTTTAATCTCGATAAGGTCAAAAGTCCTGGCTGCACCGTCACTCAATGATAACCACTCACCTTGTCCTTGTTGTACCTGCTGCTGTTCTCGCTCTCGCTCTTGCTCCTGAGTAATATTGTCACTGCCTTGATGTTCTTGTTGCCTCTCCTGTTCCGCTACGGCTTTATGGATGCTCACATCGGAGACAGTGACTACTATGCTGGTCACGTCGTCACGAGGTGGGGCATCAGTAACATGCACTTCGACCGTGCCTGTAACAGGTAGCCCGGCGTCTGGCGATTCTGCAACTGGTGGTGGTGCTGTTTCCGGTGATTGCACGTCCGACCCGTTCGTAGCCGCAGGCGCTGGTCCCTCCCCTCCTGCGTCTGTATCCGGCATTTCCGTAGCTGGTGGTGCGCCCGCTGGTGACTCGGCACTCGGTGCGCAACTGATACCAGATACGCCGGTGACGATAAGAAGTACCAAGACGGCCAGACACGAGACTGCCTTTCTCATTCGCGTTTCCCTCCTTCTGTAGTGTTCGTTGGATTGCCTACCTAAGTATATACAACTGGGAAGGGCTCAAGAGGTTTAGACGGTAAGGTTAAGATTATCTCACAGGCTTCATTTCATACCCAAGCTAGCAGGAACCAAGGCTAGAACCTCTTAACCTTGCCAGCTTTGTCACGCAGGTGCAGCAGGATTTGCTTTGGATCCTATTCAGTGCAGCTTGCGGAGCACTGCTCGCACCTACCATCACATGGCTCAACGTGAATGATAACACTGCTCTGCGATAGTCTTCCTTGAATTCGATGCTCCAGCAAATCGCACACCTGGTGGGCATGCTCCAGACTGATGCCCTTGGCCATTACTAAGTGGAGGTCAATGTAGCGCTGCTTTCCCGCACGACGGGTACGGAGCTTGTGAAAGCCAACGACCGGCTCGCCCTGCTCAGCCAGGCAAAACTCGACCACCGCCTGCTCCGGAGAAGGAAGCCTGGCATCAACCAGCCCAAGGAAGGGCTTGCCTATTGTGTCGTAGGCTATTTTCAGTATGTAAAGAGCTACTCCAATGGCGATTATAGGATCGACAACACTCAAGCCGGTAAGGCGTACTATCAGCAACCCGACCAACACTGCCGCGGCCGAGTAAACATCAGCGGCGATATTGCGAGAGTTGGCCTCCAGGGCTATCGAACCAGTGGCTCGTGACACCTTCAGAAGATGACGGGAGAGGACAATGCTGACGACTACGGAGACTACCATCACACCCATGCCTGCCTCCGCTAACTCCACGCTAGTTCTGTGTATTATGCGGTTGATTGAGGAGTAGAGTATCAGTGCGGCAGTGCTAAGGATGAGTACTCCTTGCACCACGCTGGCCATATCTTCCGCCTTGCCGTGCCCAAAGGGGTGCCCCTCATCAGCCGGCTTGGCAGCGATGCGGATAGCGAAAAAGGTGACCAGCCCGGCAAAGAGGTCAAGAAGACTGTCTGCTGCTTGGGCAAGCACACTGATGCTACCGCTAATCCAGCCAACACTCACCTTGACCAGTATCAGCCCAACGACTACTCCAATTAGAAGGTTTGCAGCCCCTCTTTCAGTTGAGAACATTACCTGATAGCCTACTCGTTCAGCGTAATACAGCCACTTGCTCGCCACCAAGCGGAGTCTGCAGGTAGCCTGATCCGTCTCTCGCCTATGGGGCGAAGCCCTACCCGGTGACCCTCCAGCCATTTGTGTGTATGTTCTGAGACCAAGACTGTGCTCTTTTCCTCGTGATTCTTGGATCTGTGGTTGTTTGGTGAGCCGTGCTTCCTGCACTGTCCCATAATTCAACGTAAATTGAACATTGCGATTTAAGGTTTAGCCTGTCACATTCTGACGGAATGTTCAACGTTGGCCAGTAGACTGGGAGAGGAAGCTTCCTAGCCGCTATGCTAGGCAAAGGGATGCCCCCCTCTGTCTGGCGCAATCTCGCGGCCAGGACATTCTAACTCCCCCCTAACCTCGCTTTTTACCCACTTCAGGTAGTCTTCGTTCCCACCGATGATGGGGATGGCGATTATCTCGGGGACTTCGTAGCTGTGAACCCCTTTCACCAGATTGACGATTTCGGGAAGCAGCGATGCTCTGGTCTTGATGATGAGGAGGCTTTCCTGAGCTGAATCCAGCTTACCCTGCCACCAGAACAGCGAATCTACCTTTGGCATGATATTTACACAGGCGACTTTTCTCTCACCAAGCAGTAAGTCAGCTATACTGTGCGCCTCTTCGGTGGTGCTCGTCGTAACAAAGACAACTATGCTGCCCGTCTGTTTCATCATCCCCGCCCTATCCCCAGCATCTTATCTACAGCCGCCTTTGCCTTAAGGCGAATCTCCTCCTGAACTTTCACCTCCGGTGCCATCTCCTCCATAGACCATAGAACTTTCTCCAGGGTTATTAGCTTCATGTTCGGGCAAAGAGCCTGCTCGGAGACAGGAATGAACCTCTTGCCTGGGTTCTCCTTTTTAAGCCTGTGTATGATTCCTATCTCCGTGCCCACAATCATTTCCTCAACCCCGCTCCTGGCAAACCTTAGCATCCCACCGGTGCTCAGTACTTCATCGGCGAGGGCTATCACTTCCGGTTTACATTCGGGATGGACCACCACTTTGGCCTTGGGATATTCCTGCTTGAGTCCGGTGATGTGCTCAGGCCGTATCCTGACATGGGTCGGGCAAAAGCCGGGCCAGAGAATCATCTTCTTATCCGTTTTTGTGGAGATATAGTGCCCTAGATACTGGTCGGGGACAAACAGTATCTCCTCGGCGGCCAGGCTTTCTATGACCTTAACCGCATTGGCTGAAGTACAGCAAACATCTGATTCTGCCTTGACCTCAGCCGACGAATTGATATAGCACACCACCGTGGCGTTGGGATTCTCCTGCTTTTTCTCCCGTAGGCGTTCGGCGGTGATCATATTGGCCATAGGGCACCCAGCATTTGTGTCTGGAAGCAAGACCGTCTTGCCCGGGCAAAGGATAGAGGCCGTCTCCGCCATGAAATGGACACCGCAGAAGACTATTACATTGGCATCGGTCTTAGCCGCGTTTTGGCTTAGCTCCAGGGAATCGCCGACAAGGTCAGCTATATCCTGAACCTCACCCAACTGATAGTTGTGGGCCAGAATAACGGCGCCTCTCCTCTTCTTGAGGTCTAGGATTCCCTCTATTAGTCTTGCATCCCTATCCTCCATGAGCCACTATCCTCCAGCCATGGGCATAAACGTTCATCCTCTTCCCCCTGGCAAAGCCAACGAGGGTTACGCCTAAATCAGTAGCCAGCTTAACTCCCAGGTCGGTAGGGGCAGACTTGGAAACAAGCACCGGAATACTTCTCTTAGCTACCTTGAGCAATATCTCCGAGGAGACTCTTCCACTGGTGATGATGAGGCGATTGTCCGTTGTAATATCCTTCAAAAGGCACTCGCCAAATATCTTATCGATGGCGTTATGTCTGCCTATGTCCTCGCTGAAAATCAAGATGTCCTGCGTATCACACAGGGCGGCACTGTGAACACCTCCCGTCCCCCTATGAACCAACGACCGATGTTGGAAGTCACTTACCAGAGTCAAGACATCATGAGCTGCTACTTCAAGCCGAGATTCCACCTTCGCCTGGTTCTGCACATCAGCAGCACTATAGAAAGAAGCTCCTCTTCCACAGCCTGAAGTTATGAGCCGCTTGAATAAAACATCCCTGTCAGGGTCCCCAGCTCCCTCGGCTTCGACTCGCACTACGCCTCTCCGATCATCAACTACTATGTTTTTGACCTCATCCTTCCTTTTCAGTAACCCTTCGGAGAAAAGGAAGCCAACAGTCAAATACTTCAGATTTGTAGGGGAGCACAGTAGGGTTACCAGCTCTTGGTTGTTTAAGATGATGGTAAGGGCAAATTCTCTGACAACCACATCCTCGATACTGCTTTTGCCTTCCTCAGTGAGCCGCAATATAGGAATTCTCTCGGTCTCATTCTCCATCTTCTTCAACCCTAATCTGGTCTCCATCTCTGACAAGTCCGCCTCGAATCACCCTGGCAAACACCCCCTCTTTAGGCATAACGCACTTGCCTATCTGGCGGTAGATAGCACACCCGGTATGGCAGTCCTTGCCAATTTGGGTAACCTCTAAGACGACTTCCTCCCCTACAGAAACACGCGTGCCTACAGGTAGTGAGACCAGGTCTATTCCTTCCGTGGTTAGATTCTCCGCAAAATCCCCCGGGCCGACATCAAAGCCTAGACTTCGCATCTTCTGAATGCTATCCATAGCAAGCAAGCTTACCTGCCTGTGTGTGCAGCAGTCAGCGTGAGCATCGCCGGCAAGGCCATAGTCTTCCTTCAGAAGCCCTTCCTTGACGTCCTGCTTCCTGGTTCCCTTTTCCTCGCTCTTACAGACTGCAACTACCCTGGCCATAGTGTCATTTCCTTATTGTGCCTATTTTACCATTCCTCCGCGTCTATATCATGGAAAAGCACCAGCCCAAGGCCAAAGCTACAGCGCTAATGACTGTGAGATAGACAAGCAGAGTTCTGACGCCAAACTCCTTTCTCAACACTAGAATAGTCCCCCAGCTAGTAATCGGCCCTACCAGAAGCAGTACCATCCCAGCCCCGACATTCATTCCCTGCGATATGAAGGCATGCACCAGGGGAACACTGGCTGTGGAGCAAATATACATCATCAGGCCAAAGATGAGACTGAATGGATAGCCTAAGCCACCACTGAAATAGTCCCCGATGAACTTCCCCACCGGGGTGATCGCCGTCACTAATGCTGCTAAGACTAAGCCCAAGAGTAGCTCAGGACCAATCTCCTTAACCATATCCACAAAGGCGTATTTCAAGACGTGCTTTAGCCTGTGAGCGAAGTTCTTCGAATAGGTCCCCGAATAATCTTGGGGCCTACTTTCGAATGTCTGCTGACAGTGGGGGCAGCAAAAGTAATGAGCCTCCCCCTCATATTCTGTTTTGACTGCCTTCCCTATTTCTACGTTCATTCCGCAAACTGGGTCTATAGCTAGCTGTTCACTTCGAGATGCGGAAGCTCTAGGTTTCACCCTAATCAAGTTTCCAATAAACCCCATGACCAAGCCCATCACTATCACAGCAAAGAATATGAAGGCAGTGAACTTGATGCCCAGCAGGCCATAACAGACCAGAAGGGCTGTTACGGAGGTGGCTGGTGTTGCCACCAGGAATGCCAAGACCGGCCCCAACCTAGCTCCTTTCTGATGGAGGCTTACCGCCACTGGGAGGGAGCCAATGCAACAGATAGGAAGGGCCGTTCCAACAATGGTGGAGTAGAGGAGTGGCTTTATTCCTTTCCCACCGAGGTGCCTCTCCACCCACCCGGTAGGGACAAACTCGTGGATCAAGCCACTCAGGAAGAAGCCCGCTGCCAGAAAGGGCAATACTTCAATAAGATAATCCTTGAGTACGATGAAGAACTGAGCTACCACCGTTTGCTCCCGCTACTTCTCTGGTTCCCTGGTGCTGCGCGCACACACACACCCGTAACCACCAGTAGCCCGGCTTCCCGGGGGCAAGCTGAAACCACCCCTGTCTGGTGCACTTCCCGGCAGCCACACCGCTTTCATTCGTGTGTTCAATGTCTCCATTCCGTAATGCCGACCATTTCCTCATAACGGCGAAGGACGTCGATCATGTCCACCAGCTCACGGACAGAGAGCCCACGCAATACCTCCGTGCCTTTGAATTCGCATGCATTACGCGAGATAGTCCCGTCCCTTCAAATCTTCATCCCTCAGCAATGAAGGTGATAACAGTGAGCTCATCGCCGTCTTTCACCGGCTTGGCCAATTCCTCTGGATAGGAACTACGTCCGTTTACATGGATGTCGTACTTCTTGAACAGTTTGCCCCGCTCATCGCATAGCTGCTTCTTGATCCCAGGGAATCTGTTCTCCAAATCATTGATGCACTCACCGACTGTTCGCCCCACCGCCTCAACTTCCTGCCGTCCATCGGTGCAGCCTCTGAGACCGGGATGCAGCCTTATCTTGACACTCATTCTCTCCCCTCAGTAAGGTGTTGGCACTGCTCGCAATCGGGGCGTCTTTTCAGCTTCATCTCCATGAATTCTAGGCTCAGGCCGTCATATATCAGAAGCCTGTTCGTCAGCAGCTCTCCAATTCCAGCCACATACTTAATGACCTCGGTAGCCTGGATGCTCCCTATGACCGCCGGTGCAACTCCAATCACCGGTGCTGCCTCCGGCTGCGGCGCTCGGGCATAGACGCATCTCAGGCACGCCGTCCGACCTGGTACTATGGTCGTGGCTCTGCCTTCAAAGCCACGAACGGCACCGTGAAAGAAAGGGATACCTCGGTTGATCGCAACCTTGTTCAGAATGTATCTTGTGGCAAAGTTGTCCATGGCATCGACAATCAGGTCACAACCATCAACAAGCTCAAAAGCACTACCTTCAGTTATCGTCTCGCTCACGGCTTCCACCGTAACCTCTGGATTCAATGACTCAAGCTTCTGTCTGGCTGAACCCGCTTTTCCCCTTCCAATGTCGTGATCTCCATAGAGGACCTGCCTGTTAAGATTGTCGAGTTCCACCCTATCATGGTCTATAAGCCTAATCTTCCCCACTCCCGCCGCAGCCAGATAAATGGATGCTGCGCACCCCAGTCCGCCGGCCCCGGCAACAACAACCTTTGCTTCTCTGAGGCGCTCCTGTCCCTCCTTTCCAAAACCCTCAATGAGCATCTGTCTGTCATACCGCTGTAACCCACGACCAGCAGCCTTACTCATCGCCATTCCCTCCCCAGAGCAGCAGTTTCTGCCGCATATTCACACTCATCTCTTAGCTCCCAGCAGCCCGTCTTCACCAGCCACGCCACCAGCAGAGCAATCCTACACACGATGTGGTCAATTGTCAAAGATACTCCGGAGCCAGAGCCTCCGGCAATCCCAAAGGGCATCGCCAGCCCAAGCCTCGCACTAAATGCCTCTCATTTTCCTGATAGTGACAGCATGTAAGCGTCACCTATCTATCGGAACGAGGTCAGGCCTTGCGATTTGCAGACTCAGGATACGCTTGACGAAACGTTGGTCGGCGGTTATAATTCGAAATATGTCGAACTATCGAACGAAGGACACCGAGCGATTCGCGGAGATGTTTAAGGCCCTGTCGAATCCAAACCGCCTGACCATCTTCCTGCGCCTTGCTTCCTGTTGCGCGCTTGGAGACAGCTGCAGCACAGACACCGAGCCATGCGAATGCGTAGGCGAACTCGGCAGAGACCTCGGGATCGCACCTTCAACCGTTTCCCACCACATCAAAGAACTTCACCGGGCAGGTCTCATCAGAATCGAAAGGCGTGGACAAAATGTCGAGTGTTCTGCCGAGCCAGAGTCGCTGCATGCCCTGGCCACATTCTTGGGTCAGCCAGAGGTGATACGCTCCCCGTCCCAAAGTTGATTCGAAGTGTGTCAAATATCTCAAAGGAGTGTGCTATGAACGATGAGAAAATCAAGGATGTTGTGAGAGCTACCTACTCACAAATAGCGGAGCGCAGCCAACAAAGCTGCTGCTCAGGCTGCGGATGTGGCGTGTCTCCCTCGGCTCAAGCTGAGGCTGTGGGATACTCAAAGCAGGATTTGGAAGGTATCCCGGAGGAAGCATCAATGGGATTGGGATGCGGTAATCCTACAGCTATCGCTGAACTAAGGGAAGGAGAGACGGTGTTGGACCTGGGCTCGGGAGCCGGAATGGATGTATTTCTCGCAGCTAGCAAGGTCGGTCCCGCAGGAACAGTCATTGGCGTCGACATGACTGAAGCTATGATCGACAAGGCGAGCGCCATTGCCAGGAGCAATGGCTTCAAGAATGTGGAGTTCCGCTTGGGTGAGATTGAGAATCTCCCCTTGGATGAGGGCTCTGTGGATACTGTCATCAGTAACTGCGTTATCAATCTCTCCCCCGACAAGTCCAAAGTGTTCAGTGAAGCCTATCGAGTCCTTAAGCCGAAAGGAAAGCTTATTGTCTCCGACATAGTCGCCGAGCGAGCGCTTCCGGCGAGCATAAAGGAAGACCTTGATGCTTGGGCAGGATGTATCGCCGGAGCCCTGGAGCAGAATGAATACCTGGAGGAAATAAGGGTGGCCGGTTTCGGTGATTTGCAGATAGTTACCAACGGAGAGTTCCACGCAGAGCACCCCGAGAGCGGAGAGGCCGTGAAGCTCCTGAGTCTCAGCGTCAAAGCATACAAACCGTGAACATGCGGCATTACTCGGTGAAGTTCAACAACCGACGGACGTGACTGAATGATGAAGAGGATCGCTATAGGCACAATATGTGCGCTGGCGCTGATAACCGTGGCGATTCTCCTGCCGGCCGCCCGTGAGGTACCCCCTGAGTTCGACGTGGTGGCCATAAGCATTGAGCCACGACAAGTCACAGCCGACGAGACAGCCACAATACGGGCGGAGGTAAGAAACAACGGTGGTAGCGAGGGCACATATGACGCGGTATTGACTGTTAACGGGGCAGAGGCGGAAAGGCAAAGTGCTGCATTAACCCCTGGAAAGAGCGTGATATTGACCTTCCATGTCGTCACAGACAAGCCCGGATACTATTCAATCGCTGTTGGGAACCGGAGTACGACCCTTTCAGTCCTAGAAGCGCCACCTCCAGCCTTCCGTATCTCCCAGTTGGAGGTTGACCCGGAGTGGGTTTACCCCGGAGAGGAGACTACTGTCACTGCCACGATAGTGAACATCGGCGATACTCGGGGTAGCTACATTGCGAAGCTAAGAA
>JADHWZ010000035.1 GCA_016783225.1 Dehalococcoidia bacterium
GCGGACACAGTATGCTGTGCATTGAGGCCCCTGTGGGTGGAGTTCTTTCGAGCCTGCTTTGCGCCCTCTGGCACGACACAAACCAGCATGAAAGGAGAGTTCATGGAATATACACAGATCAAATGCGAAATATCCGATAGGATCTTGACTATTACGCTTAATAGACCGGAGAGGTTAAATGCGTATACGCATACCATGTGTAATGAACTCATCGACGCTTTCGCCAGGGCTGACGACGATGACGAGGTGAGAGTCGTGATTGTAACAGGCGCCGGTCGAGCCTTCTGTGCCGGGGCCGATTTGAGTCCTGATGACCCAGCCTCAAGGCGACGTCCGGGAGAACCCGTCGACGACATTGAGGAGTATAGGGACCTGGCCGGGCGTCTCACTTTGCCGCTCTACGACCTGAAAAAGCCTGTAATCGCTGCCATTAACGGACCGGCAGCGGGCGTCGGAATCACGATGACGCTGGCAATGGATGTCCGGCTGGCATCCGAGAATGCCAGGATGGGATTTGTGTTCACCAGACGTGGCATTGTCACCGAAGGAGCCAGCAACTGGTTCTTGCCTCGCATTGTGGGTATGGGCAAAGCCGCGGAGTGGATACTCACCGGAAGAGTGTTCGCGGCGCAGGAAGCGCTCGCTCACGGATTGGTCACCGAAGTCCTGGCCCCGGACGCATTGATTCCTCGGGCACGTGAGATCGCCCTGGAAATCGCGCAGAATACTTCCGCGGTAGCTGTTGCTCTTTGCCGTCAGCTCCTTTGGAAGATGGTGGGCGTTGACCATCCCATGGAAGCCCACAAAATTGAGGCAAAAGCGCTCGAATGGGCTTTTCAGCAGGCAGATGCACAAGAAGGCATAGTGTCATTTCTCGAAAAGAGACCAGCAAGATTCCCAATGAAACCCAGTACTGATATGCCCGACTTCTATCCCTGGTGGACTGAGAGGCCTTTTACGTGGTAATCGCTGTGTCTCCGGAGGCAAATGATACTTCCGAATCCCCCGTCCAATTCGTTGCACCTATGTGATATGTGATCACCGGAATCTCATTGCGCCCGACGCACAGTCATATGAGGTGGTGTGACAGCCTACCCAACCTCTTCCACTCTGAGGGTATTGGCCCCTAGTACGCTATTCAAATCCTGTGCCAATTCGGGGCAGTAGTTTGTTCTGTTTGGTAGTGCCAACCTAACCGTCTTCTCACCGGCAACTATCGTCAGTTGGACGGTGTCTTCTCCCGAGTACCTGGCGAGGACTTCTCTTACCCGGTGGAGCCGGGTTACACCCTCCTCGTCCCCATCGCTTTCATCAATGGTGATTACTATTTGGCGTGGTGAGGGAGGCTGAGTGGTCGGCTCGATTTCTCCGGTTTCGTCACCGCCGGGCTGATACTGACGCACCCGGTAGCAATTAATGCTTACTCGCTCATCTCTTAGCTTCACTGCACCTTCAACCAAGAGGATTGCACCTTCTTGCCACAGCTCCTTAGTCTGGCCATATACCTCCGGCCAGGAAGTAACCTCGATGCTGCCGTCGAGGTCTTCCAGAGTTGCAATGAGAAAGGGTCGACTATCTCGGGTATAGAGTTGTCGCGTGGCGACTATCATTCCAGCGACTATAACCTTTTCACCAACCATTTCGCCGTTGATTTGCCCACAGAGGGCAGTAGTGGCGTTTGCCAACTTGGGAGCTACCGAAGCAAGAGGATGTTCGGAGAAATAGACGCCTAATAGTTCTCTCTCCCAGTCCAGTCTGTCTTTGAGAGATAGGTCGACCCTCTCCAGATTCAAGTCAGGGAGTGGCGTGGCGACAGTCTCGCCCCAGAGGTCAAACATACTGGCTTGTCCTGATTCCCTTAGTTGGTGCTCCCGCTGAGCCAGGGATATGATTCTGTCAATGGCAGGGAGGAGTACCTCGCGACGGGCAAGACAATCTAAAGCGCCAGCTTTGATTAGGCTTTCCACCACTTTCTTGTTAATACTGCGCAACTCGGCACGTCGGCAGAAGTCTTCGACAGACTTGAAAATACCTCCCTCTTGGCGGGCTAATATGATAGGCTCGACAGCTGCATGTCCAACATTCTTAATGGCTGTTAGGCTGAAGCGGATGGCTGCCTTATCATCTTGCCTCTCGATTGCAAAGCTCGCCTCGCTCCTGTTAACGTCAGGCGGCAGCACTGGAATGCCCAGGCGACGGCTTTCGATAATGCCTGAGGTCAGTCTTTCTGAATGGTCAGCATAAGTGTTTAGGAAGGCGGTCATATACTCGACAGGGTAGTTAGCTTTCAGGTAGGCGGTTTGGTAGGCGATGAGGGCGTAGCTTACGCTGTGAGCTTTATTGAAGGCGTAGCCAGCGAAGGGTTCGATCAGTGCGAAGATCTCGGCCGCCAGGTCGGCAGATATTCCTTTCTGTTTGGCACCATTCATGAAATTCTGCCGCTCTTTCTTCATAACCTGCGGTATTTTCTTCCCCATGGCTTTGCGGAAAACGTCGGCTTGCCCCAAGCTGTACCCAGCCAAGGCCTGAACAATAAGGAGTACCTGGTCCTGATAGACAATGACTCCGTAAGTCTCCTCCAGGATTTCCTGGACGGTGGGATGAGGATAGCGTATGGGCTCAAGTCCAAGCTTTGCCCTGATGAATGTAGGTATATGCTCCATCGGGCCAGGGCGGTACAGAGCTACCATGGCTGCTATATCATTAAACGTGGTAGGCTTAAGCTCAGTTATGTAGCGGCGCATGCCACTGCCTTCCAATTGGAAGATGCCGCTGGTTTCTCCGGAGGCGAGTAACGCAAAGGTTGCCGGGTCATCCGGCGGAAGGTGCTGTAAATCTATGGAGATGTTAAGGTCTTTGGCGATGGTTTCTCTGGCTTTGGCCAGGAGAGTGAGGTTAGCCAGCCCAAGGAAATCCAGCTTGAGCAGTCCAAGGCGAGCAACGCTGTCCATGGAGAACTGGGTCATGTTTGTGCCCTGTTGATTATCTTTGCTGGCGCGTTGCAGTGGTAGATGCTCAGTCAGAGGATCGCTGGATATGACTACTCCAGCGGCATGTGTACTAGCGTGGCGAGCTGTTCCCTCCAGCCTCTTGGCAGTCCCGATTAAGTTTCGCACTGCGTTATCTTCATCGCAGATGCTGTGAAGCTCCTTGTTCTCGGCCAAGGCCTGGTCGAGTGTTATGTTTGGTCTGGCTGGAACCAACCGGGCTACTCTGTCAACCTCACTGTAGGGCATACCCAGGGCTCTGCCTAGATCTCTAATAGCGGCTCTGGCGCCCAGAGTGCCAAAGGTGATGATCTGGGCTACGTGGTCAGAGCCATATTTCTGGGTTACGTAGGCTATCATCTCGTCACGGCGGTCATCTTGGAAGTCGAGATCGATGTCCGGTAGCTCACGCCGTTCTACATTTAGGAAGCGTTCGAAAACTAGCCTATTGGCCAGTGGGTCGAGGTTGGTTATGCCAAGGCAGTAGAGAGCGAGGCTAGCGGCAGCGCTGCCGCGAATGCCGAAGAGAATGTCTTGTTCTCTGGCGTAGGAAATAAGGTCCCAGACAACAAGGAAATAGTCAGCAAACCGTGTCTTGCGAATAACCTCTAGTTCATAAGTCAGCCGCTCCTCAATTTGCGGCGTGGTCGATGGATAGCGTTGCTTCAATCCTTGCCAGCAAAGCTCAGCCAGATAACCATCGGCTGTTTTGCCTGGTGGTAACTCTACCTGCGGCAGATGAAGTTCACCAAACCTGAACTGCAATTGGCACATATCGGCAATTGCCTGGGTGTTCTCAAGCGCTTGGGGTAGGTCGGCGAAGAGATCCGCCATTTCCTCAGGGCTTTTGAGGTAGAAGAAATCGCCGGCCATCTTTAGCCTTTTCTCGTCGTAAATTGAGGTGTTGGTTTGAATGCAGAGAAGCAGTTCCTGAATGGAGGCGTCTGCTTTATTAATGTAGTGGACATCAGTGGTAGCCACCATGGGGATGTTCAGCTTGTGAGAAAGAGAGAGCAGGCCTTCGTTGATGTGGTCAAGTTCGGGGATGGGGTGTCTCTGGATTTCCAGATAGTAATCCCCGAAGACTTCCCTATACCAGCGCGCTGCCGCAGTAGCGTCTTCAAGGCGACCCTGCAAGATTAGGCGAGGCAGTTCCCCATGTGCACAGCCAGATAGAGCCACAAGGCCTTCGTGGTAATCCGCCAGGAGTTCCTTATCTACTCGTGGCTTATAGTAGAAGCCTTCGAGATGTGCTTTGGTGACTAACTGGACCAGGTTAAGGTAGCCTTGTCGGTTTTTAGCGAGCAAGGTTAAGTGGTACGGGTTCTTGTCACTGGCATCCCGACTCTGGCGATTTGTTTGCGCCAAATAGATTTCGCAGCCAACAAGCGGCTTGATGCCCGCGCTCTTCGCCGCGGTGTAGAAATCGATGACACCGTGCATGCTACCATGGTCGGTGATTGCCAGGCTGTTCATGCCGAGGTCTTTGGCTTTGGAAATAAGGTCGGGAATGCGGCATAAGCCGTCAAGCAAGCTATACTCGGTGTGAACATGAAGGTGGGTAAACATTGGGCTTGTTCTGGCTGGGCTTGTCTTCAATTATAGCATAAAGGATCGGGAGGACATGGTTGGGGCTTGGGAAGGATTTGAAAAAAAGTTGACAGCCGGAAGGCCCGCCGACTATTATCTGTTTTGCCTCTATAGGACTGAAATGAACATTGGTCGAGCTGTTGCATTCTGGCTTATTGCATGTTGCCTGCCCCTGTTGATGATAGCCGCTAGTCTTGGCTGGGCAGTCAATGAAACCAGGCTTTATGAGTATGGCTTTGACGAATATCAAATTGGCCGGGTAACGGGCATAGATGAGCTGGAGCTGGAAAGGATAGCCCGGCACTTGATCGACTATTTCAATCTAAGGGTGGACTCAGCTCAGGTGAGGGCCGTTAAGGGAGGGGAGGAGTTCAACCTGTTCAATGAGCGGGAGCTAGTGCATCTTCAGGATGTAAGAGATTTGATTCAGTTGGACTATTGGGTTCAGAGGGGGTCTCTTGCGCTTGTCGTCGTGTGTGCCCTCGTGCTGTTACTGTGGTTGAAGGATAGGTGGCGGACTCTCATCAAAGGTCTATTCTGGGGAAGCTTGGCTACGTTGGGTTTGGTGGTTGCCTTGGGGCTTTGGGCTGTATTTGGGTTTGAGCAGCTGTTTCTTCTTTTCCATTTGGCCAGCTTCTCTAACGAATACTGGATGCTTGACCCGGCTCGAGATTATCTAATCATGTTGTTTCCCGGATCATTCTTCTATGATGCAGCTCTGTTTGTCTTTGTGGCAGTGTTGGCGGAAGCACTGCTTGTTGCTGGTGTTGCCTTTGGCATCTTGAAGTCGAAGAGCGAGGGCATTGGATTCGGGCGCAGGGTGACTAATTGTGGTACTCGAAGTAGGTGATGAGTTGATACTCAGGAGCGTCCAGCGGTCTATATGTGACAACTGTCGCAACTGGTGGCGGCGCAGCTAGAGCATGAGCTGGCTGTGCCGGCTATCGGGGTGGATTCTCCGTTGTTACCTTTGGAAAAGGAAGCGAATTGAGAGAAGAGCCGCCTGGCGGGGTGCTTGCACTGAGGGCAGGAAGGATCTTCATCAGCTCTGTTTATGGATTGCAATAGCTCAAACCTGTAACCGCACCCGAGACAGAAGTATTCATAAATAGGCACGTTATTGCTCCTGCTAGGTAACTTTAGCTGATAGCCACTGCTAAGTCAAATCCTCTCACTATCTTCTGAGGCATCGCTTTGAATGTCGTATCAGTGACTAGTATAATACCTCAGATTGAATTTGGCGTAAGTGAGGGGGTGGAGCAGAGTTGTCGATCGAGAAAGTAGCTGAGAAGCTTACCTCGTGGATTGGCGAGACGGTCTCATCAGCGGGGGGTAAGGGGGTAGTACTCGGGTTGAGCGGCGGAATCGACTCTTCTGTGGCTGCTGTTTTGTGTCAGCGGGCTCTTCCTGAGGCTACCTTAGGCGTTATCATCCCTTGCTACAGTGATAGGGTTGATAGGGAGCACGCTGAGCTTGTAGCCGCCAGCTTTAGGATATCCGTAGAGGTCGTTGTTCTCGATGAGGCCTTTGATGCTTTGGTCAAGGCCTTGTCAAGCAGGGACTACACTTTGGCCACAAAAGAACTGGCGGAAGCCAACATCAAGCCGAGGCTGCGAATGGTGGCCCTCTATTACTTCGCCAACCGTCTCAATTACCTGGTGGTCGGCGCTGGCAACAGGAGCGAGCTGTCCGTCGGTTACTTTACCAAGTATGGGGATGGGGGCGTGGACCTGTTGCCTCTAGGCAACCTGCTGAAAAGCCAGGTGCGCGACTTGGCTATGTATTTGAAGATCCCTCGTGAAATCATTGATAAGCCGCCTTCAGCAGGTTTGTGGGCTGGGCAGACAGATGAGGCAGAGCTGGAACTGACTTACAGGGAGCTCGACAATTACCTGGCTACGGGTGATGGCGGTGGGGAGGTCAAGGAAAAGATTGATTCCATGACAAATAGGAGCAGCCATAAACGTCGTACGCCACCCGCCCCCTTGCTATAGATCGGTAGCTCTTAAACGTGGGTTGTGTTGGCATATCGCCTGTGCTATGATGCCTCTAGTAGCTACAGGAGGGAGGAGATGACCACAGAGAGGGAAAAAGCACTGGAGCTGGCAGTAACTCATATTGAAAAACAGTTCGGCGAGGGCGCGATCATGAGGCTGGGCGACCTGTCGGCGAAGCTGGTTGTGGAGGCTATCCCTACGGGTTCACTGAGTTTGGACTTAGGTCTGGGAATAGGCGGTATTCCGCGAGGCCGGGTTACCGAGATTTTTGGTGCTGAAGCTTCAGGGAAGACTACTCTTGGCCAGCATATAATTGCCGAGGCTCAGAAACTTGGCGGTATTGCCGTCTATATAGATGCTGAGCACGCTCTCGATCCTGCCTATGCAGGCAGGTGTGGGGTGAAAGTTGAAGATTTGCGCATCTCGCAACCTGATAACGGTGAGGAGGCTTTGGAGATTACCGAGGCTCTCGTGAGAAGTGGAGCTGTTGACGTAATAGTCATTGATAGCGTAGCTGCTTTGGTGCCTCGGGCTGAGATCGAGGGAGAGATGGGGGATACGCATGTTGGCTTACAGGCGCGATTGATGTCTCAGGCATTAAGGAAATTAGTAGCGGCAATCGGCAAGTCACGTACTGCTGTGGTCTTCGTTAACCAGCTGCGAGAAAAGGTGGGCATCATATTCGGTAGTCCTGAGGTTACTCCTGGCGGGAGAGCCTTGAAGTTCTATAGTTCGGTGAGGATAGATCTGAGAAAGGCCGATATTATCAAGCGTGGCTCCGAAGTCGTAGGCACCCGGGTCAGAGCCAGGGTGGTCAAGAACAAAATGGCGGCGCCATTTCGCACCGCTGAATTTGACATAATGTTTGGCCGTGGCATAAGCAAGGAAGGTGACCTTATCGATTTAGGTACCGGCTTGGGGACAATAAAGAGGACCGGGACTTTCTTTACTTTCGGTGACATCAAACTGGGCCAAGGGCGGGAGAATGCCAAAGACTACCTAGTGGACCACCCTGAGGTGGCACTGGAGATCGAGCGTGAGATAAGGGCCTCAGCGCTGTCTGTGTGAAAAAGGGGTGCTGAACGTTGATCTGTGAGCCCGGGTTCGGAGAGTTCATTTCCAGACGATTTTTTGGATTACAGCACATTGGCGCTGTTTCATCGAGTGCCATCGCGTCGTTCAGGACAAGTCTCACATAGATGTCTCCTTGCCATTGACGAGGCTGTTTAATTTTGTTTTTAGCTTCATTTTCCGCCGCCTTCGGAAGCCTTTATCGCCAACTTTTGGTCGGTTTCGCAGGTCTTTTAGCTTCGTTATCACCCTGAAACCGCCGAAAACCCCCCTTCATTTTTGAACAGCCTCATTGACAGCCAAGCAAAGCAGCCTGGCGAAGAGCGCGGAGTTCGTGTTGCCAGCCTACAGTGTGCGGACTAAGGCCGGAGATGATGGCACTGCTTAGTAGATCGCAGCTCTGCGAGAAAGGAGGCCGGAGAGAATTCAGATGGGGACGATTACCGCTCTCCGGGTAGGCAGTCGTAAGAGCCGACTGAATGTGTTTGTCGATGGTTCTTTTTCTTTCGCTATAGATGGAGAAGTCGCAGCCAGAGCCGGGCTGCAAGTTGGCCATCAGCTGTCAGCAGACCGCATGAAAGAATTGGTGCAGGGTTCCCTTTTTCAGGACTGCATTGATACTGCTTTGCGTTATCTCAGTTATCGTCCCAGAAGTGAAGCCGAGGTGAGACGGCGGCTATATCGACATGGTTGTGGTGAATATGTGGTGGATAAAACCGTAACTGAGTTGAAGGGACGGAGACTGATTGACGATGTGGTTTTTGCTCAGTTCTGGAAGGATAATCGCCTGTCCTTTAGTCCGCGCAGCGGACGGATGATAAAGCTTGAGTTGATGCAAAAGGGAGTAGTTGGTGAAACGGCGGATGAAGCTATAGGGGATATTGATGATGAGACCAGTGCTTACGAGGCAGGGCGGAAGAAAGCCCGTGCGCTGGCCGCTTTGGACTATAGCGAATTCTGTCATCGTCTGTCTGATTATTTGAGACGACGAGGCTTCAGTTATGAAGTCATTGGTTCTGTTGTGACACGTCTGTGGCGTGAACGGCAAGCTCCCTCTACTTAACCCTGCTGCATGGGTTATTCGTTTGACACTGGCTCCGTGAAGGATTAGTATTAGACTAGGAGAATCAGCAAAGGGATTCACCATATGTTGTGTTCTATGAAAGCGAGGCAAATGAATGGCTTACCCAATAATATACATTGTTGTAGTTGGGCTTGTTCTTATTTTGGGCCTACTCGTTGGGTATTTTGCCAGACAAATACTGGCCAACCAACAGTTGCGCGGTGCTCAAAACGAAGCAAAGAGGTTGGTGGAAGAGGCGACAGCCAAATATGAAGACATGCTCCGGAAGGCCAGAGAGGAGTCCGTTAAGGTCAGACAAGCTGCCGAAGCTGATAGCCGCGAACGCCGTTATGAGTTACAGGGGATGGAAAGACGTTTCAACCAGAAGGAGGAGCGGCTGGATCGGAAATTGGAGTCGGTGGAGCGCCGCGAACAGGGTTTAGCTGATCGGGAGAACCAACTCGAGGGTACAAAAGCTCAACTGGAAGAGATTCGAAACAAGCAGTTACATCAACTTGAACTCATCTCGGGGATGTCGAGTGACGAGGCTAGGCAGGAATTGCTCCACGGTGTAGAGGAGGAGATCCGTGAGGAAGCATCACGGCGGGTTCGGGAGTGGGAAGAGCGAATAAAGGATGAAATCGGTGACAAAGCCCGCGAGATACTGGCTACGACTATCCAGCGTTGCGCCACCGATGTAGTGTCCGAAACCACGCTATCCACTGTCCCTTTGCCCAGCGATGAGATGAAGGGACGACTTATCGGTCGTGAAGGACGCAACATCCGAGCTTTGGAACGGGCTACGGGTGTGGACCTTATAATTGATGACTCTCCGGAGGCTGTGACTATTTCTAGCTTTGATCCGCTGAGGCGAGAAATCGCCAGGGTAGCCTTGAATAACCTTGTCCTCGATGGTCGTATTCACCCAGCGCGAATTGAAGAAGTTGTGGACAAGGCTAAGAATGAAGTTGAGGCTACAATTCGGAATGAGGGAGAACAGGCAGCCCGCGAGGCTGGTGTGCAGGCACTGCATCCCGAGTTGATCAGGCTACTGGGTAAGCTAAAGTTCCGAAGCAGCTATGGTCAGAATGTGTTGACTCATAGCCTTGAGGTCGCCCACTTGGCGGGAATGCTGGCTGCCGAAATTGGTGCCAATGTGGGGTTGGCCAAGAGGGCTGGTCTACTTCATGATATTGGAAAAGCGGTTGATCATGAAGTCGAAGGCCCGCATGCTTCCATAGGGGCTGATTTGATAAAGCAGTGGGATAAGTCGGAAGAGGTAGCTCAGGCTGCCGCCGAGCACCACGGGGAGGCTACTACGACCAGCGCCCTAGGCTTTATCATTGCTACTGCTGATGCCATAAGTGGGTCAAGATTGGGAGCCCGGAGGGAATCTCTGGAGCAATACCTAAAGCGTATTGAAGAGTTGGAGAATGTGGCTAACGCTTTTCCTGGAGTTGAAAAGGCTTTTGCTATCCAAGCTGGGCGCGAAGTACGTATTTTGGTTAAACCGGAGCAGATAGATGACCTGGGAGCCATGAGGCTAGCTCGGGACATCGTTGAGAAAATAGAGAGCACTCTTCAGTATCCGGGGCAGATAAAGGTGACGGTGATGCGGGAGACCAGGGCGGTGGACTATGCTAAGTAACTGGCGTAAGGGACAGTATTGCGCGTATTGATGATAGGCGACGTTGTAGGTAAGCCTGGCAGAAGCACAGTGCGAGAACTCCTGCCAGGCTTACGTCATGAATACAGGCTTGACCTGGTCATAGCCAATGGTGAGAACTCGGCTGGTGGTCTAGGCATTACGTTAGGCACTGCCCAGGAGTTTCTTGAGTCCGGCGTGGATGTAATTACCACTGGCAACCATGTGTGGGCCAAAAAAGAGATTATTCCCTATCTGGACGGGGACTTGCCTGTTCTCCGGCCTTTGAATTTCCCCCCCGGTGCACCGGGGCGTGGGTTCTTATCGACCGGAAATGCCTTGGTAGTGAATGTAGTTGGGCGTGTTTTTGTCGGTGAATACGATTGCCCTTTCCGGGCTATGGACGGCTTGCTTTCGGAAATCAGAAGTGCACCCAGCGTTATCATCGTTGATTTCCATGCTGAAGCTACTTCCGAGAAGGTGGCTATGGGCAGGTATCTTGACGGACGAGTCAGTGCAGTGCTCGGTACGCATACACATGTGGGCACTGTGGACGCTCGCATATTGCCCAAGGGCACCGCGTATGTTACTGACGTCGGCATGGTTGGTCCTGTGGATTCGGTTATCGGCGATGATGCCGAGTCGGTACTGCACAGTTTTCTTACCAGGATGCCTCATCGCTTGTCAGTTGGCAAAGGGAAGACCAGTTTCGACGCCGTGCTGGTCGAGGTAGACGAAGCTAGTGGCAAAGCGCTGAGCATTCAGCGGGTTCAACGGGAAGGGGAAGCAGTAGATGAAGGCTGACCTCCACGTGCATACTACTGCCTCTGATGGACGATTGGAGCCCAGGGAGATTGTTGGTTTGGCAGTAAAGGTTGGGCTTGACGTCATTGCAATTACTGACCATGATACTGTAGGTGGTGTGACTCCGGCTCTGGCATCTGCTGATACTTTCCCTTCGCTTACAGTTATCCCCGGGGTGGAGATTAACACCGATGTACCTCATGGTGAGGTGCATGTTCTGGGCTATTTCATCGATTACACTGGGAGGAGGCTAGGTACTACCTTACAGGAACTGCGCGATTCGCGGGAGGGGCGCGCGCAGAAGATGATTGCCAAGCTCAGTGGCTTGGGCATGGACATTGAGTGGCAGCGGGTACAAGAGCTAGCTCAAGGCGGTTCTGTATGTCGGCCTCATATGGCTCAGGCTTTGTTGGAAAAGGGGCATGTCAGCTCGGAGAAGGAAGCTTTTGACAAGTACATTGGCCACGATGGACCTGCTTATGTGGAGCGGCAGAAGTTGCTTCCGGTTGAGGCGGTAAAGCTCATTATCGAAGCTCAAGGCTTGCCTGTCCTGGCTCACCCGGCAGGAATCGACAATCTCGATGAGGTTGTTTCTGAGTTGAAAGCGGCTGGCTTGGTCGGCATTGAAGTGTACTACCGTGACTATGGTTCTGATGTAATGGACAGGCTGCTGAAAACCGCCAAGCAATATGAGCTTGTTCCGACAGGAGGTTCGGACTATCATGCCTTTGGGGATGGCTCTGAAGTTATGATTGGGGAAGCGTGCGCTCCGCACCCGTCGGTGGAGCACTTGTTTGCCCTGGCTGACAAGCGCAGCCTAGAATTGATAGGGTACCCTTAGTATCAGGTTGGGGAGCCGGGCTGAAGACTATGCAGTGTGCGAAGCATCCAGATGTAGAAACAAACCTCGCTTGCGGGAAATGTGGTAAGCCCATCTGTCCGAAATGCTTGGTTCAGACTCCTGTAGGAGTGCGGTGTCCAGAATGCGCCAACCTGAAGTCTCTGCCCACTTATCAGGTTTCAATACCATATTATCTCAGGGCTACAGGGGCTGGCATTGGAATTGCTCTTGCTTGCGGCTTTGTTTGGTTGGGCATATATTTAGTCCCGTTGCCCTTCATGTTCTTTTTTCGCTTTCTCATAGCTGCCGGCGCAGGTTATGTTATTGGTGAAGTGGTCAGTCTTGCGGTAAACCGCAAGCGTGGCACAGGCCTCGCAATTGTCAGTGGGCTCAGCGCTGCCCTGTGTTTTGCTATTCCCAATGTGTTTTTTACTCCGGTTGGGCTCAGTCTCTGGGGTTTGCTCGTTCTGGCGGTGGCTGTCTTTATGGCGGTGATTCGTGTCCGCTAGATGGCGCACTATTAGGCAATTCGCGCAATTCATAAGAAAGACTATTAGGTAATTCACTCTATTGACCTCTGTCTTGGCGTAGTGGTAAGATATGGGCAGCAATTCCTGACTGGTCGTTAGCATGGCTGTGTGGAGGCTGTAGGCGAAAGAACGAAGCCGGATATGCCTACCAATAGCAGTAACAACGGTTCAGAGAGAGAAAAGCCCGACGGCTTGGCAATAAGCCGGAGGGCTTTTCTTGGTGTCTCGGCAGGTGCTGCCGCAGCCTTTGCGGCCAGCCGTGTCATGAAGCGCCCCGAATTCTCCCTTATCTCTCCTCCGGATGTCAATGCTGAGGGGATTGTCACGGAGGAATGGGTGGCTACGTCTTGCCTCAACTGTCCTACTCGCTGTGCCACCAAGGTCAGAGCAGTTAATGGCAAGGCAGTACAGATAACCGGGAATCCATTATCCAAGTTCTCTGAGGGAGAAACCTGCCCCCGCTCGTATGTGGGCCTTCAGGTGTTGTACAACCCCGATAGGGTCAGGAGTCCCCTGAAGAGGACAAACCCGATGAAAGGCAAAGGAGTAGACCCTGGATGGGCTCCCATGTCATGGGACCAGGCCTTAAGCGAGGTTGGCGGTCGCCTGAAGGCACTCAGGGCAAAAGAGCAGCCCCACAAGTTATTACTCCTGTATGGATTGAATAGCACCAGCGACGAGGACTTGATTCAGCGTTTTGCCAGTGCGTACGGGACTCCCAATGTTGTCTCCGAGGAGGGCCTGGAGAACGAGGCGGCGAAGGCCGGAGAATGGATGGCCGATGGGCACTACACTCACAGTGCCCACGATCTCGAACGCACCAATTACATCTTGGCCTTTGGCGCGAGCATCGTAGAATCTCAAAGGCCGTTGGCCAGAAATCTGAGAATGTGGGGCAAGATACGTCGGGAGAGGCCGAACCGTGCCAGGGTTGTCGTAGTTGACCCCCGCTATTCTGTTACGGCCGCCAAAGCCGACCAGTGGATACCGATCAATCCTGGAACAGACGCGGCACTGGCTATGGCCATAGCAAACGTAATAATAAGCGAAGGGCTTTATGACGTAGAGTTCATCGAAAGCTGGACATCCGGTTTTCAGGAGTACAGAGATCTGGTACTCGGTTCGTATGCTCCTGAGAAGGTCGCGGAAACAACTGGTGTCGACGCTGACGTCATTCGCCAGGTGGCCAGGGGATTTGCCCACTTCAAACCGGCAATTGCCTGGAGGGGTCGGGGGGCAGGTTGCTGGCCGAATGGCTCGTACGCCAGCTATGCCATATTTTGCCTCAACGCCCTTGTGGGAAGCATAGATGCTCCGGGGGGCATCATATATCAAGAAACACCGAAGTATAGAGATATGCCGCAAGTGGTTGAGGATGGCATATCGGGCG
>JADHWZ010000036.1 GCA_016783225.1 Dehalococcoidia bacterium
GACATCATCCTAGCAGAAGGATTCAAGCAAAGCAGTGCTCCCAAGATAGAGGTACACCGTAAGGAGGCCGCCCCACCTCTTAGCAGCATTAGGAAACTCATAGCCATAGCCACTGATGAACCACTTGAAATCAAGACCAGACAGTTTTTATTGCAGGACATCACAGGCCTGGCTGACCTTCTGGAGAATGGCTTCATAAAGCCTCAAAGGGAGCGTATCTCAATCTATGTAAACGACAACCCCATATCGCTAACCGTCTTCCCAAAGAACATTATCACCAATACCCTCGTCGCCATGGTATCTAGCTTGAAGGGAATAGGAAACATCACCAGCCTGGAGATTTTCCTGAGGAAAAAACCGAAGTCGTGAGCTTTGACAGCTAGGCCGTCAAGCATCGCCTGGCTTGAGGGGTAACTCGTAAGAGAGAGCAGAGACTATTAAGAGGAAAGGAGAACCCAAGAAATGAGTAATCAAATGAAGGAGCCAGACGCAGACCTTATACAAAGGGTAAGAGGAAAGCAGATTCCAAGAGCGGGTAGCCAACCCCAGGACCAAAACATACAACTGCTGGAAGTAGTAATCGCTGTAGAGAATATGAAAAAGGCAGTAGCCTTATACGAAGACTTATTTGATTTGCAGTTTGATATTGAATGGGCTATGCCCAATGAGCACATGAATGTCAAAGCTGCCAAACTGGGAGACACTCTACTGCAGATAGTAGAATCAACAAGCCCCGAGGGAGTCGTCGCCAGGTTTATTCGAAATCACGGAGAAGGATTAAACCATATCGCGTTCAGAGTGGACGATTTACAAAAAATGGTAACTAAACTGAGAAAGAAAGGCGTGAAGCTTGTTCCTGAAGAACCAGTGGCTACACCAGTGAGTTCATATATCTTTGTGCATCCCAAATCCGCCCACGGCGTACTGATAGAGTTGATAGAATATCAGAGCTAAGCATAGCGATGTCAATCATTTATGGGCCCGTTGCTTCTTGGCGGCTAGGCAGTTCACTGGGCATAGACCTTCTGTCTGTCAAAGAGAAGACATGCTCTTTTAACTGCATCTATTGCCAGCTAGGAAGAACTCTCCATCTTCTGAGTGAACGAAGGGAGTTTGTCAGCCTGACTGAGCTGAACAAGGAACTTGATTCAACCACACAGATAGAGGCTGACTATGTTACCTTCTCCGGTACGGGAGAGCCAACTTTGGGTAGCAACCTGGGGCGGGCTATAGAAATAGTCAGGTCGACCATGCAACTCCCGATAGCAGTGTTGACCAATTCCTCTCTAATGCCCAATAAGGACGTGCGCCGCGAGCTGTCTAAGGCCGACGTTGTAATAGCGAAACTGGATGCTCCAAATGAGGAGCTATTCACCTTAATCAATAGACCAGTTTATGACTTGCGTTTCAGGGACATAATAGAGGGCATTAAGAGTTTCAGGGATGAGTACAAAGGCAAACTAGCTCTCCAGATGATGTTCATGGGAGCCAATAGGGATTATGCTTCAGCAATGGCGAAGGTAGCTGCTGATATTTCGCCAGACGAGGTGCAGATAAATACACCTCTTCGCCCCTGCGGAGTAACGGCTCTACCGCCCGAGGAGATCGCTGCCATACGGCGAGACTTTGTCGACTTTGACAATGTAGCTACAGTGTACGAGGCACCGAGGCACGAGGCAGTGCCACTGAATTTGGCGGAGACATTATGGCGCAGGCCTAAGCTTTAAGTGCACAGATTCTAAGGGAGGAAATTCGCTAGGCGAAAACTACATTCCGCTGACTACGCCAGATGTGTTGGTGACGTTATGGTGAAAGTGAGAAGGGAACTATGTTTAGGTTGCGGGCTGTGCACACAAAACTGCCCACAAGGGGCCATCTATCTCGTCTGGGGACAAGCAGAGATAGACCCGAACAAGTGCAATTCCTGTGGTTTGTGTCTCCAAATATGCCCCCAGGGAGCCATTGCCGAAAAAATCGCTGTCTCACCTCGGGCTCTAACAGGGAAGATACAAAGCATGAGGAAACAGACAGATGATATCCTGGCAAGAATCAGCAAGCTAAGCTCAACCAGTCCCAAGAATCAACACAAAATGGCCTGATACGGGCTACACGTCTACAGTGAAAGAAATGACCATTTATCCAAAGGTTCGTCTGGATAATCTGAGACTTAGCACAGCAAAAGGCGGTTACGTTCTAATCCTCGAACTCGATGCCAAGAAAAATATCGACGTAGGTAGCCTCGGTCTGATTTCCTTTTCAGGAGGCTTCTATGCCTATCTAGGATCAGCTCTAGGCGGCTTCAAAGCAAGGGTAAATCGCCATTTGGCCGAAGGCAAGAAACCAAAGTGGCATATCGATTATCTTCTGACTGAAGCTAAGGTTGTGCAAGTAATCCTTTGTGAAACTAAACGAAGACTTGAGTGTCTTCTGTCTCAAGCCCTGGTTGACAGGTTCTCTATTGTCCCCGGCTTTGGCTCCAGCGATTGCCAGTGCAAAAGCCACCTATGTTTTGCCCATGACCGCTCTCGCCTGGAGTCGGGCATCAGCAGGGCAATCGCCGAAGTAGCTTTGCCTCAAGAGTCTTTCAAGGAAGCGAGAGGATTGTGAGACAGAAATGAAGCTGATTACTCTGACTATCGATGGAGTTGAAGTCAAAGCTGAACAAGGAGCTAATTTGCTCTGGGCAGCTTCAGATAATGGGTTCTACATCCCTAATTTATGTGCTGTGAGAGAAGTTGATCCGCCTTTCGCTTCATGCCGCCTTTGTTTCGTGGAGATTGAGGGTAGGAATGCTCCGGTTACTGCCTGCACCGAAACAGTCACTGACAGTATGGTAGTACGTCTCGACACCCCCAGAGTTCAGAGGCTCAGGAACACCGCTTTTGAACTTCTCCTCAGTCACCATCACCTCGACTGCCGCAACTGTGCCAAAAACCGAAACTGCGAACTGCAGAATATTGCTTCGCGCCTAGGTTTGAAACTGAGGCTCAAGCGGTTTAGGCGCATACCTCGAGAACTGCCTGTAGATTCGAGCCATCCCTTATTCACCTATGATCCCAATAAGTGTGTCATGTGTGGCAAATGCGTTTGGGCATGTCATGAGCAAGGCACTGGCATCCTTGATTTTGCTTTCAGGGGTATTGATACTATCGTTACCACCTTGGCCGGCATACCTTTGGCTGAGACGGCGTGCAATTCATGTCTGGCTTGCGTCGCCGTTTGTCCCGTGGGCGCGTTGGTGGCCAAACCAGATGTGTCCACCAAAGACGGCAAAACCATAGTGGCCCATCCAGTGTAAAAACCGCGATGGAATCTTGAAAGATGTATCTTCCTGTGTTAACATGCGCTACTTGAACATAGCTTGTCAACCTGATTCGTTGAGAGTCCAACTCGTTTGTCTCCAGTTCAGCCGGCTATGGAAGCAGTGCGAAAACACCTTTGGCCAGGCTGTTACAAACCCAAGAGCTCTACACCCTGTTTCTCCGTCTAATCCAAGTTGCGAAGACAAGAACCGATAGCAATGGAAACAAGCATCCACTCTCAACATAATCCTACAAAGACTCCGAGCGGTGCCAATCCAAAGGCTCTTGATGGCGTAAAGGTGCTGGAATGGGCTCAACTAGTTGCAGGCCCCTACTGTGGCAAGTTGCTGGCTGACCTTGGAGCCGAGGTAATCAAAGTGGAAAAGCCAGGGCTTGGTGATGAGGCAAGACGCAGAGGCCCTTTTGTCCGCGGTGCTTCCCATCCCGAACGGAGTCTCCTCTTCCTTTATCTTAACACTAACAAATTGGGGATTACCTTAGACATCAAAAACACGGCTGACCGAGAGAAGTTCGTAGAATTAGCGAAGTGGGCCGACATTGTGATAGAGGATAATCCTCCTCAAACGCTTGAGAGGCTCAGATTAACTCACCAGGACTTGAGAAAGCTTAATCCAAGGTTGATCACGACTTCTATCACGTCTTTCGGACAGACAGGACCTTACTCCGATTACAAGGCCTATCCAATCAACATCTATAACAGCGGAGGTCTGGGCTACCTTAGCCCCCGCATGCCAGAGGGCTCGGTTCAATCACCAATCAAGCCCGGCGGATTCCTCAGTGAATGTGCCTGCGGCCTCATGAGCGCTGTAGGTACTCTCGCCGCCTTATATACCCAACGGCTGACAGGGCTAGGACAGCGAGTCGATATCTCAAAGCAAGAAGCCATTTTAGCCCTCTGCAGGGTGCAAATGGCCCGTTATCCCAACGAGGGGCTTATCCAGAGTAGACTCGACGACGGTAGAGTTTCTGGAGGCATCTATCAATGTAAAGATGGATATGTTATTGTGATAGTCACCCAGTCCCCTGAATGGAGAGCTCTCGCCAAGTTAGTAGGGAACTCAAAGTGGGAGAGGGATGAGAGATACATGGACGTGGACTTTCGAGCGCAGCACCGGAAGGAAATAGACCAACACATTTCCATTTGGATGAGAAACCGCACTAAGGAAGAAATCTATCACGAGGGACAAGCGCTAGGTTGCCCCATTTCTCCAGTCATGACAGCTAGGGACATACTGAACTCAGCCCAATCCACCGCCAGACAGTTCTTCACAGAAGTTGCTCACCCTGTATCTGGTAAGTTGAAATATCCTACTGTACCTTATCATTTCTCTGTCACACCATCCACGATAGAGCGGCCAGCGCCACTACTGGGTCAGCACACTCAACAAGTCTTCTCCAAACTGCCAAGTTCAAACGCCCAAGATCCGACGCCAGCAGAGGCAACTACACAAACCTCCAGACAAACAAAGGGGGAAGGAAAAGGCCCTTTGCAAGGGATAAAGATAGCCGATTTCTCTTGGGCATGGGCGGGGTCTCATTGCACAGAGCTTCTGGCATTCCTGGGTGCTGAAGTTGTCAAAGTTGAGAGTCTGAAACACATTGACTTCACCAGACTAATGTCATTCACTACCGGTCAGAAGTTCGAAGGCATGGACGAGTCGCCCGTTTTTAACGATGTAAACCTTAATAAGCTGAGCATCAGGCTCGATTTGAGCCAGCCTAGAGCAATTGACTTGGCTAAGAGATTAGTCAGTATCAGCGACGTAGTGGTACAGAACATGCGCCCCGGAGTCATGGAGAGATTAGGACTAGGCTATGAAGCACTGAAGAAGGTGAAGCCAGACATCGTCTATTTGTCGTCCTCTGCTCGCGGTGCTATCGGCCCTGAGCGGAAATACTCGGGCTACGCATCCAATTTTGGCGCCTCCGGAGGTATATCTCATATTACTGGCATTGCAAATGGCAAGCCCGCTTTTATGGCAGGAGAAATCGATTTACTGAGCGCAATAACGTCAGCCTTTGCCATACTTGTGGCCCTTAATCATCGCCTTGCAACAGGAGAAGGACAGCATATAGACCTTTCATCGTCGGAAGCAATGAGTGTGCTCATTGGAGAGGTTATCATGGATTACACTGCTAATGGCACAGTCCAGACACGTGAAGGAAATCTCGATGAGGTCATGGTTCCCCATAACTGTTACCGCTGTAAAGGGGAAGATAAGTGGATTAGTATCGCAATCGCTACAGATACGGAATGGGAAGCATTCTGCAAGGTCCTAGGCAACCCTGATTGGACTAGGAAGCAAAGTTTTCTTACTGCTTCCACTCGACGCCAGAACCAAGAAGGGTTAGATAAGCTGATAGCGAAATGGACCATTAATCACAGCCATTACGAAATAATGGAGATGCTTCAGCAAGTTGGAGTCGCAGCTATGCCCTGTTTTGATGCCAAAGAAATATTTGACAACCCCCATTTGAACCACCGGCATTACTGGACGAAAGTTGCTCACCCAGTAATGGGAGAACTAGCAGCACTCGCTTGCCCTTGGAAATTCTCAGCTACTCCGGCAAAGATTAGTTCAGCAGCACCCATGTTCGGTCAGCATTCGGACTACATCTTCAAGGAACTGCTTGGTATGAGAGATGACAAGTTCGGTCTTTTGCAGGAAGAGAAGGTCATCTATTGAAGCAAAAGGACATTAAAATGATTGAGAACAAGGAATTGCTAACTGAAGCTGAGGCACAACAGATTGCCGAGAAGTACTTGCTTGCCAAATACTTCCAGTCTAAGCTCGATTTTGGTGATATCCACCTAATTGACAAGGATAATGTTCGAGTATATCAGTTGCAGGGGAAAATCACCATGCAGTCCCGAGGCACGCTGGATCGCTTTACCGTCCCTAGAACAGCAAATAGCTACGACTTCAAGATAGAAGTCGAAGCCCATCAAGGACAAGTTCTTGGCTATGAGTTCACTTAAGTGGCCACACGCTTCGGCAAGTACTATTCATCCCATGCACCTTCCCCGATAAGGGGTACAAAGCGGCAACCACCTAGGTTATCAACTAGATTTCGCCTCTTTCTTTTAGTGACCTTGAGCAACTCTTGCTCCCACCGCGAGCCCACCGGAATGACTAATCTTCCACCCAAGGCTAGTTGCTCAAGGAGCGTGTCACTAACCCGGGGGGCAGCAGCAGTAACCATGATTGCATCATAGGGGGCTCCAGCCGACCAACCCAAGGATTTCTCAGCCATGTGAATTTCAACGTTCGTGTGACCCAGCTTGTCCAGAACCTGTCTGGCTGACCCTATCAGATCAGGAATGCGCTCGACACTGACTACCCATTTGGCCAGTTCAGCCAATATTGCTGTCTGATAAGCACTTCCGGTGCCTAGCTCCAGTACCTTTTCACCGCCTTTAAGTCCCAAGGCTTGAGTCATCAAAGCCACGATCAAAGGCTGAGAAATAGTCTGTCCGAAGCCAATACTTAAAGGTATATCTTCGTAGGCCGAGTGGCAACAGCTCACTGGTACGAACAACTCGCGGGGCACTCGTGCCATAGCTGCGAGAACGCGCTTGTCACTAATCTCACGACCCAGGCACTCAACTAGCCTAGCTCGAGCAGCCTCTAAACCCACGCATATACTACCTCGGGGCCTTAACCCAGTATGAAAGCCAATACGATAAGAATTAGAAACAGAGCACCAGCAATAATGCCGATGCGCCGTAGCTCAGGTAATACATATCGATAGCGAGCTGCTTGGGCCGAGGAGACGAAGGGTTCAACCAAAGATACTGATGCTTTGGGCTCAACCGTTGCCCTGAGCGTTTGGGCGCGTGCGCCCGGTCCTCTCTGCGGTGGCTTGCCACCAGCTCGGTGTTTAGCCCTAGCTCGTCGTGATTTCTTTGTCATACTCCCACCCCTAAGAATCTGCTGTTATGGTTCTACGCCTGACGCCACTTTCGGACAACAGCCGGAGCCGCTCCCCGATTCCAACTCAAGGATGAAGCTCCACGCGCTTATAGGCTCTGGTAGTCGAAATGTGGGCATGTCCCAGAAGCTCTTGAACAGACTGCAGGTCAGCGCCACCTTTCAGTTTATGGGCAGCAAAGCTATGGCGCAGACTACGAGGCGTAACCTTGGCACTGAGTCCAGCCCTATCCGCACAACCTTGGACAATTTGCCAGAAGCCTTGCCGAGTAAGCCGCTCACCGCGGCGGTTAAGGAACAAAGCAACTTCCTCTTCGTTATTCAACAGTTCAGGGCGAACGTTATCTATATAGTCTTTGACTATGTGTGCAATATGTTGGTCAATAGGAACAACTCGGGCTCTTGAGCTTCGCCCCAAGCAACAAACGTTACCTGCCTTGAAATCAATATCATCAACATTCAATGCCATCAACTCGCTGGCCCTCAGGCCCGTAGCATAAAGCAACTCCAGCATCGTCTTATCTCTCTTCGCATCCGCAGTTGGGGGCTCCGCTGGCTCTACCAACAAACGGCGGACTTCAGAGACGGATAAAGGCTTGGGCAAAGGCTTGTTCACTTGAGGTGAAACCAAATTCGGTGCCAGGTTGCCTCTCAGCCTGCCCATATCTACCATATACTTCAGAAATGATTTCGCTGTAGCAACCTTTCGGGCTACCGTAGAAGGGGTGTACTTCCTTTCTTTCAGACTAAGCAGATAACCCGAAAGAACTCCAGCACTTAAACTGGCTCCGAGAGAATCAATGCCCTCATTGGAGCCTTGGGATTTCGTGTAGGCAGCTAACTGGCTCAAATCACTCTTGTAAGCTGCCAGAGTATTTGAGGAGTATCTCTTCTCCTTTGCCAGGTATTCTAGGAAGGACCTTATATCTTCTTCCATTTCGCGCTATCTTTCTTATTCTAGCATAATACCAGGCAGAATAGATAGGAGTATTTGACAGAGGACTGATTACCGTTTTTTTTGTCTCCCGTCCTTCCCAATGTTACAATAAATCGAACCATGATACCAGCGCCGGTGGAGACGCAACTAAGAGCCTTACCAGCAAAGCCCGGAGTCTACTTGTTCAAAGACAACCAAGGTAAGGTTATTTACGTTGGCAAAGCGGCCAGCCTCCGCCATCGGGTAAGGGCTTACTTTAGTCCTAGTACTAATTTATCATCCAAACTTCAGCGGCTGGCAGCCAGCATAAGCGACTTCGAGTCCATATTGACCGATTCCGAGCAGGAAGCCCTCATCTTGGAATGCACCCTTATCAAGAAACACCGTCCGCGCTACAACGTCCGATTGAAAGACGACAAAACCTTTCCCTACCTTAAGATAGATCTCAACAATGATTGGCCCAGCGTCCGCATCACTCGGCGTTTGCAAAAAGATGGCGGTAAGTATTTTGGTCCTTTTGCCAGTGCTAGTTCGGTGCGCAAAACCCTGAGGCTAATACTGAAAATCTTTCCCTTCCGCTCCTGTAATAAAACCATCACTGGCAAAGACGCCAAGCCCTGCCTTGAGTATCACCTCCATCGCTGCCTGGGACCCTGCGTCGGCGCTGTGAGCAAACAGGATTACGACGAAGTAATACAGCAGGTTGTTCATTTTCTCGAAGGGAAGCAAGAGCTTGTGGTTCGGGAACTCAAGCACAGAATGGAAAAGGCCTCACTGCAACTCCAGTTTGAAAAAGCAGCCCTGCTTCGCGACCAAATTCAAGCCATAGAAGAAGTAATTGAAGGGCAGCGGATTGCCCTGGCAATAAAAGGAGAGCAGGACGTCATCGCCCTAGCGCAGAGCAAAGACGTTGCTTATGCAGAGATTTTCTTTATCCGTAGTAACAGACTCATCGGGCGCGACCATCTTCTTCTGGACGGCATCCGAGACGAAGATCCAACTCAGATAATGACCAGTTTCGTCAAGCAGTACTACGCGTCAGCCTCATGGATACCACCGGTGATTTTACTTCAGCATCCAGTTGACGAAGCAACGATTATCGCAGAGTGGTTAAGAAACCGAAGAGGAGCATCAGTCAAGTTGCACGTGCCGCGCCGAGGCGCTAGGAAACAACTCGTGGATATAGTCGATGAAAACGCTCGCCAAGGACTAAGATGGTACCAAATCAAACAGTCAGCGACCATTGAGCCTGCCATCGTGTTAGAAGAATTGAAGGAGAGACTCCGTTTGCCTCAGACTCCTCGAAGAATAGAAGGCTACGACATCTCCAACATTCAGGGCAATCTAGCTGTAGGTGGTATGGCCGTTTTCCATAAAGGCATGCCAAGCCCAGCCCACTATCGACGCTTCAGAATCAAATCAGTACTTCGTATCGACGACTATGCCATGATACAAGAGGTGCTCAGACGGCGCTTCAAGAAATATCTCAGCGCTGAGGATAGCTGGTCAGTAGTGCCTGACCTCGTTCTTATTGATGGCGGCAAAGGTCACCTCAATGCTGCCCTGGCAGTAATGAAGGAATTGAGGGTCGACTCTATTCCGGCTGCGAGCCTAGCCAAAGAAAGAGAGGAGGTATTCATCCCAAGCAAACCCGAAGCCGTTGACATTGCCCAAACCTCCGCAGCCCTGCACTTGCTTCAGAGGATTAGAGATGAAGCCCACCGTTTTGCCCTGGGCTACCATAAAAGACTACGGCATAAGGAGGGCATAGCTTCAGTCCTCGATGGCATACCTGGCATTGGCCCCAAACGAAAAAAAGCCTTGCTGAAACAATTCGGTTCAACGCAGAATATCAAGGAGGCATCAACAGACCAGCTAGCAGCAGTAGGAGGAATGACCAGCAAGCTGGCGGACAAGGTGAAGGAATATCTGTGATTACTCCTTGGACGAGCCAAGTTCTTGACACCTGTAGTATAATCACGGCAAGAGGAGGTGAACTATGTTAGCTGCATCAAAATGGCTTCTCATAATAGCTGGCGCATTGCTAATTCTAGACTCAATACTGATATTCGCCGGTTTACCTAATCCCTTTTTGCTCCTTTTTGGCTTGCCTTGGCCTTTACCTTGCCCCATTACTCTGCTCCTGCTCGGCGTGGGGCTTCTTCTTTTTGGAATTGGCAGCAAGGCTTTCAGGAAGTGATAACGTATCTAACCAACACTCAGCCCAAAGCTTTGCCATAGCATAATCACGGCAAAAGGAGGTGGACTATGTTAACTGCATCAAAATGGCTTCTGCTAGTAGCCGGAGTGTTACTAGTGGCGGACTCCATATTTAGGTTCGCTGGCATACCCAACCCCTTGGGCTACCCTTGCCCCATTACTCTGCTCCTGCTCGGCGTGGGGCTTCTTCTTTTTGGAATTGGCAGCAAGGCTTTTGTGAAGTAATAACATGTCTCAACAGTACTCAGCCGCAAGCTTTGCAATCTTTAGCCTAGGCTGAATAAGCCTAAAAGCTCGGCCAAAGTACTGGCATTCTCTACTGCATAGGCTTCGGCATCGTTATTGAAGTAAATGTAGACTGTCTTCAGATTTGTCGCTAGCTCGGCAATCCGCTTTGCCCAATCGGAAAGTTCCTCATCAGTGTAGGAGCTTGCGTACAATCCAGCGCTACCGTGAAAGCGGATATAGGCGAAATCAGCCGTAGCCACTACAGGACAGGTAAAATCAGGCATATCGAAGACACATAGGCCAACATTATGTCGTCTTAGAACTTCGAACACCCTATCGTCAATCCAGGACTCATGGCGAAACTCCAACACATGGCGATATTGGCCAGGCAGCATGGACAAGAAAGCCTTCAGGGTTTCATCATTACGTTTCATATTGGGCGGCAGTTGATACAGAAGTGGACCTAGTTTGTCTTGCAAGAAATCGGCTCGGGCCAGGAAATTCTGCAACGGCTCCTCCACATTCTTTAGCCTTTTTATATGGGTAATAAAGCGACTCACCTTGACAGCAAAGACAAAACCTTTGGGCGACGACTCCCGCCAGTTGGCAAAAGCCAATTCCGAAGGCAAGCGGTAAAAGCTATTGTTAAGCTCAACCGTGGCAAAATGCTGGGCGTAGAATCTTAGCCACTTCGCCTTAGCTAGCACTTCGGGGTAGAAGAGCCCTTTCCAGTGGTCATAATGCCAACCGCTGGTTCCGATATAATACTCAGGCACCGTTCCTCCAAATTGAGATTATTTAGCAATCCTACCCGTCATTCCCAGCCCTTCGCTACCGCTCAGGGTTACAACCAAACATTCTCCAAATTGGACTTCGCCACAGCTCCCAACTATAATTAGCTACTGATGAAAGAGACAGACAATCAATCAAGGCTCCCCGTGACAATTCCCCCGCAGATTCTCAATCAGGGCTTTATCTGGGTAAACAGTCGCCGCGGTTTCATCAAGGCAAGAAGACTCTCAGGGATTTCTTCCTTCCTGATGCTGCCTGTTTTCCTTCTCGAGTTCCTCTTCCTGGCTCTCATCATAGGCCTACTGCTATTCTTCTTCTCACTTTATGTAATATTCCATTTGCTGCGCTCCCTACCGGGATCAAGAAAAGGGCGCTTCACCACATACAGATAAGGAGTAACCCACCCCCCGGGTGCCTGAAAACTCTTACTTCAACTTTCATAGCTCTTCCAGCCGCGCCAAGTCAAATTTCATACCATCGCGAGCGGCGATAACGGAAACACCTGTATCCTGGCTCAGCTGTCTGGCTAACTCCCAGGGTTTAGCACGCCATAATGACATACCAAAATGAGTGAGTATGGCAGCTTTTGGCCTCACCTCCTCGATTATCTGTCTGGCTTCAGGAATAGACAAGTGGTCAACTGGGATCTTCGATTCCAGCATGACCACATTCATAATTAATAGCTCAGCTCGATAGTAACTGGGCAGCCCTGCAAAATACTTGGTATCCATAATCCAGGAAAACGTATGCCTTGGTGTTCTAAAGACAAAGCCATAGGTTTCCACCGAGTGGTAATGCTTGACCGGAGTCTCGAAGTAAACATCATCGACAGAATAAGACTTGCCCTCAGACAGAATCTGTATGGTTTGTGGGTAGCTCTGCAAATAAGGAAGAATGACAGCCTCTTCATTCAGCGCGTCTGACGGCGCAAACACTGTACCCCGCCGCTTCCAACCACCCACGGTCATGGCTTCAATCATGATATTAATGTCATTGGAGTGGTCCAGGTGTTTGTGAGACAAGATAATAGCCTTGAGCTTGGAAGAGTCAAGCTTTCTCTTGGTAGCCTGGACTAGACAACCAGGGCCGGGGTCGAGGAGTATATCAGTACCACCAAGACTAAGCCAAGCACCACCTGAAGCCAAGAACTGTTTGGTTACCACAAACCGAGCCCCAGCAGTACCAAGAAAGGTAATTGTATCCGACAATTCATTCATAGCCATAATTATAGCAGGAAAGTTGGCTTCTTCATCGGAGTTTTTGCTAAAATTGGCTAAGCCACTTTAGGTTGTGAACAGGAGACACATGGCAGAACTACAAGACGAGATTGCTAAACTGCTCAGAGAATACCAGGCTAAGACAGGGAAACTGCTAACTATAGGCACAGTTGAATCAGCTACGGGAGGCAGGATAGGCGATAAGATAACGAATGCGCCGGGTAGTTCTGACTATTATAGAGGCTCCATAGTCGCCTACAGCAATGAGGTCAAAACAGGCATCGTTGGAGTAAAGGAAGAAACCATCAGGAGCCGTGGAGCTGTTAGCCCCGAGACAGCAATGGAGATGGCCGAAGGTGGCCGGAAGTTGCTCAAAGTAGATATCTGCATATCCGATACGGGAATCGCCGGGCCTACCGGTGCTACGCCGGGAAAACCCGTGGGGTTGTTCAACCTTGGCCTATCTACTGAGGATACCACCTTGAGTCAGGAGCATCGCTTCCGAGGCGGCCGAGAGAAAAACAAGCAAAAGGCAACCGAAATGGCGCTAAGCCTATTGAAGGAATACCTGACGAAATGCATAAGCGAAGTAACCGATAGCGTTTTGGAAGAAAAGCATGTGGTCACTTGCTTCCTCGAGCATGGCAAGAGAATCCTGATTTTGAGGCGGAGTCACAAGGTTGGCACTTACCGGGGAAGCTGGGCTGGCGTCAGCGGCTATGTGGATAGAAGCGATACAGAGCAAGCCTTTACCGAGATAAGCGAGGAAACAGAACTGTATAAGAACGACCTGAAACTGATAAAGAAAGGCGAACCTCTGGAAGTGATTGACAGAAGTTTGAATCGAAAATGGATTGTCCATCCTTTCCTTTTTCATGTAAAAGCTCCGGAAAAAATCAGGATCGATTGGGAGCACACAGAGGCCAAGTGGATTAAGCCCCGAGAGCTCACCAACTATAAGACCGTTCCCGGATTGAAGGAAGCCCTAGCTCGTGTGATTAAGTGAAATGTAGTTATGCCTGATTGTGACTCCCACAGGAGCTGAATATGCTGGCTAAGGTAACGAGCTGCGCGGTAGTTGGGCTAGAGGGAGCTATTGTCGAAGTAGAAGTTGACATCTCTCCTGGCCTTCCCTCTTTTACCATCGTCGGTCTGCCAGATACCGCCGTTCAAGAGGCTAGAGAACGAGTCCGCGCTGCCATTCGCAATTCCGGTTGCGCTTTCCCAACAAAACGAATTACGGTGAACCTGGCTCCG
>JADHWZ010000037.1 GCA_016783225.1 Dehalococcoidia bacterium
CGGTGATGGGTTCGGTAGCTGGCCTCCCGGCTGTCGATGCCTGTCTGGCTCACTTCAACCTCATGGTGAAGGGCATCAGCCAGGTCTTTCCCGGGGGCCCTCCTGTAGTCAAAGCGGCGCTAGGCTATGACATCACCAAGGAGGAGCTGGGAGACGAGCGGACACAGGCGCACGAAGCCGGTGTCATTGACAACGTAGCCGAGAACGAGGAGGAAGCCTTCAGTCTCATCAGGCGATTTCTCAGCTACATGCCGGACAACGTGTGGCAAATGCCACCACGTATAGAGCCTACCGACGACCCCGACCGCCGTGATGAAGAGTTGCTGTCAATCATACCCCGGGAGAAAAACAAGATCTATGATCCCTATGCTATCTTGAAACACGTTCTGGACCACGATTCGCTCCTTGAGATCGCTCCATTCTACGGGCGGTCACGCATAACAGGTTTGGCGCGGGTGAATGGCTATCCAATTGGCATAATGATCAACAATCCTATGCAACTGGGGGGCTCTATGGATGTGGCCGCTGGTGATAAGGTGATCCGCCTTTTCCAACTGTGTGATACTTTTCACCTACCCATGGTATCCTTCGCCGATGAGCCGGGGTTCATGGTCGGTCTTGAGTCACAGAAAGAGGGAATAGTACGCGCGGGCGCCAGGGTAGTCTGTGCTACCTGCGAGAGCAAAATGCCCTGGATTACCTTCGTTGTTCGTCAGGTCTACGGTGTCGCCGGACAGTGTCAACACCGACCCACCGGCATGTACCGACGCTACGCCTGGCCATCAGCGAACTGGGGCTCGATGCACATCGAAGGTGGTGCTATGGCAGCCTACCGTCGCGAGATTGAATCTGCTCCTGACCCTAAGGCGAAACGTGAGGAGATTGAACGTCGCCTGAAGGCAATAACCTCGCCTTTCCGCACTGCCGAGACATCTGGTGTGGATATCATTGACCCACGAGATACCCGTCCGCTGCTGTGCGATTTCATCGAGATGGCGCAGCGAATCATAGAGACACAGCTTGGTCCTGGTATCGGCCCTACCTATCGTCCCTAGATACCGCGACTGGACTGAAGGATGGTCTGGACTTGTACACATCCAGGACTCCAGGGTATAAGCTGGAACGCAAGAAGCGGGGCTGTGCTCTCGACCCGTCCCACAAAGTCATCGCCACGTTCATGTCGGTGATAGGGTGAACGGGCTACTTAGCTTCAAGACCCTCCACAGGTGGGTTATCCCTGTGGGAACATGCAATACAGTAGTCTGTCAGCAAGGCCCACAGTTGTTGGGCTTGTTGGAGACTTTGACAACCGCCCAGCAAGGCTTTAACATGAGTGCGATGGTTTTGTGATATGGAAAAGCCTGCACTAGAAATAACCACAAGTCATGTTGAGCGTGTCTTCGATTTTACCAATGAAGTCGTGGAACAATATCCTAACCGGCTGGCCGGAACAGAAGCCTGCCGAAACGCCGCAAACCACATCAAAAAGGAGTTTACCGGGAACTGCGACCCTGATTCGGTGCAAACCGAAGACTTCACCGTCCACCCGAAGAGCTTCCTCAAATACATCCCGGGACTGGTCACCGTTTATTTTATCTGCTCCGTCTTGTTGTATTTCCAGTTCCCTTTGCCGGCACTCATCGGATACTCACTGGGTATCTTTGCATTCTATTCGCAGTTCGTGCGCTACTGGGAAGTATTCGACCCACTGTTTCCCAGGGCCACCGGTTACAATGTCTTCGGCTCCATTGAGCCGGAAGGGGAGGTAAAGCAACAGGTCATCATCAGCGCGCATCATGACGCCGCGTACGTTTTTCAGCTTATCGCCCGCTTCCCAAGATACTATGCTAAGTTCATCAATGCAGGTGTACTGTTTCTGGTGCTTGGCTTCCTTGTTTCTTTGATAGCAGCCATCCTGACCATATTCCACATCCCGCCTCCCGGGTGGGCACATCCCTGGGTGCCTCTGGTGCTGCTGGCCGGCGGCATTTTCTTGCTTCCGTTGGCGTTTTTTACAACAGGGGAAGTATCTCCCGCCGCAGGCGATAATATGATTGCCGTGGCAATCGCTAACGAGACGGCAAAGCTCTTTCACGGTGCCAAACAGGTAGGCACCAATCCCTTACGACATACCCGGCTAATGGTGGTATCTTTCGACGCCGAAGAAGCCGGCTTGCGGGGCGCGCGGGCATTTTGCAGAGGTCACGGAGAGGAGCTACTTGACACCAAGACCTACGTTCTGAATATCGACACGCTCTACAAGGTCAAAGACCTAAGTTTCCTCGACCGTGATCTTAATTCATCGGTCAGCCTCTCCCATGAAATGGCGCAGGATTGTGTCGGTATCGCAGAATTACTGGGCTATCCCGCCAGCATTTCCAAGATGCCCTTTGGTGCTGGCAGCACGGACGCGGCAGAGTTCGGCAAGATCGGTGTGGAAGCAACCAACATGGCTGGCATCAGCTTTGATATCAGCCAGTTCAGTGAAGGTCTGGTATACCATACCTCGAATGACCTGACTGAACATATTGAGCTGGAGATGGTTGAGGCGGCTCTGAAAATTGCCCGTGATTACGTGCTCAAGAAGGACAGCGAAGCCTAATTCTTGCCTCTCACAACGCATACTGAGCTTCACTGGAGGCCCCGTCTCTTCTCGCTGGCCGAGAGACGCCAGGAACAACATGCAATATTCTCATTCGACCTCCGCCCAGGGGCATGCCTCTCCGCAGCCTTGATTAATGCTTAGGCTAACCAAAGCCGAGTAAGGACGGCCTCGGAGACTGAAACCCATGTCGCCCCCCATGTAGACAGTTTGCTTATGACGTTCTTCGCTAAGGCGGGTGTCCATCACCCTGTTCCGGTTTCTCAAGTCTGGACGTGGTTCACGCCCATCTTCAACACACCGTGGTCATATGGCCATATACAGCGCTCTGGCCGGGCCTGTCGTACGGGTGTCTCCCATGACAGTGGCGCTCATCTTGTTCATGACATAGGCAAAGCTCAGCTTCGCATCGAGATCAACCACGATCAACGAACCGCCCCAGCCACCCCAGAAAAAGGCACGGGGATTCGGGCTTATTGGGATCTCTTTGCTGGTTAGTCCATACCCCAGCCCCCAACGTATAGGTACCATAAGAACAAGGTCGGTACCATAGTACTGCTCCTCAATCGCCTTTTCGATGGTGGGCAGGGTGAGTAAGTGGACACCATCGAGTTCACCACCACAGGCCAGTGCCGCAGCCACGCGAGCCACCGAGCGGGCATTGCCATGACCATTCGCAGCGGGGATTTCAGCGGCACGCCAGGCCCGATCTCTGGGCTGCTCCGCTGTCAACAGGGGATTGCCAAACGTTCTTGCCGGCATCGAATCAGGGGCTATATCCATATAGCCCGGGTCCCCTGGCTTGAGTGTCGGTGGAGGAATCAACTCGCCAACGCGGGAGTCGTATTCCTCGGGCAGACCAATGTGGAAATCTGCTTTCAGCGGTACAGCCACTTCCTCCAGGAAGAATGTGCCGGGGGTCTTGCCAGTAATACGCCGTACCACTTCACCCACGAGGTAGCCGAAGGTGAGGGCGTGATAGCCGCTCTCCTTTCCGGGATCCCACCAGGGTTTCTGCGCTGCAAGCAGGCTGACCATGCGATCCCAGTCGTACAGCGCCTCTGGTGGAATGCGTTCATCAAAGCCGGCCAGGCCGGCCTGGTGGCTGAGGAGGTAGCGAACCGGAAGCCTCTCCTTACCAGCCTGCGCGAACTCCGGCCAATACCGGGCAACAGGCGCATCCAGGTCAAGCAAGCCACGGTCAACGAGCATAAGCGCGCACAATGCCGTCATCGCTTTGGTCGTTGAGTAGACATTGACGATGGTATCTCGCTCCCAGGGGCGTGTTTGGGCAGCATCGGCATAACCGGCCCAGATGTCAACCGCGAATTTGCCATCTATTGTCGCCGCAAACGAGGCACCGACCTCCTGGCCAGACTCGAAGTTTTTCGCGAACGCCTCCTTTACCTTCACGAAGCGCTGGTCACAATGACCGTGAACGTTAACGGTTTTCGCCATGATTGCCCTCCGTCATTTGAGTTGAAGCACTTGACGCCCGACTAGTCGCTTACAAACGGTCCGCTTTCATCATTCGTTTGCTTGCCGTAGGCTCGGTGCAATGTTTGTCCTGGGCGCAGTCTATAACCGTGGTCTACCGATGCCAAGCCTTGCCCACAGGACTTGCACCATGGCGGATTCCAGATTCAGCAAATCAATCAAATCGCATCTGTAGTGGGCCACACCGCGCAGAGCGCCTAAACATATGATAGACCTGAAACCATTGGCAACAGCAGCTTACGCCCTGAGTGTGTCCAGTGTTGGGTTGTGCTAATGCTTGCAGAAATGCGCGCAGGCCATCATTCCTGATCAGAGACTACTGTGACCCCACGTACAGAACCGCCAGTATTCTCGTCTTGTTCCCGCCGACAGATTTGACAAGGTGGGCTTGATTTGAATCGTAGTAGACCGCGTCTCCAGGCTGGAGGAACTCGACTCGGTCCCCAACCTGGACCTTCATTTCCCCCTCCAGAACAAAAAGGAACTCCTGGCCATCATGCGTCGAGAACTCTTCCGCATCAGTCGGCAACAGGGTCACAATAAACGGCTCCATCATGCGATTGCCCTTCTCCGGCGCTAAGGATTCGTAGAGGTAGCCATACTGTTCACTCTTCTTTTCTCCGTAACGGGAGACAGTCTGACGCTGGTCCGCACGGACTACGGTCATCGGTCTATCAACCCCTGGAGAGATGAAATAGCCCATCTTCATATCCAGGGCTTTGCCTAACCTGATCAACTGACCCAGAGGAGGGGGCAGTTCATTTGATTCCATACGCTTCAAGGTATCCACATCAATCCCGGTGCGGCTGCCGATGTCCTTAAGCGTCAGCCCGCGCTCTTCGCGAGCCTTTCGAATCCGGTCGCCCAAGGATCCTCTTTCCTTATCCCTGGCCTTGGGACGCCCGGCAGGGGATAGGTCCGTGAGGAAATCTTCATGCCCTGTTTTTCGTTTTCTCATTGTGTCTCTCCTCCTAGACTGCCCTTCCCGCCACACCGATATGGCGAGCAATTACAACCCGTAGAATCTCAGATGTTCCCTCACCAATCTCGAGCAGTCTCTGGTCTCGATAGTATCTCTCTATCCTGCTATCTTTCATCAGTCCGTAGCCGCCGTGGAGCTGCACAGCATGGTGAACACACCGGTGCATGACCTCTGAGCAAAACAGCTTGGCCATGGCCGCTTCCTTAGTTATGGGATGTTCGTTCTCCCTCAGCCAGCAGGCCTTGTAGAGGAAGTTCCTGGCCAACTCGATTTCTAGGGCCATGTCGGCCAGCTTGAAGGCGTTGATCTGAAAGGAACTGATGGGCCGCCCAAACTGGATGCGCGAGTTGGCATACTCCAGGGCTAAATCGAATGCCCCCTGGGATCCACCAAGCCCCATAGCAGCGATGCTCAGACGTCCGCCATCCAGCGTGGAGAGCATCTGATGAAACCCATCCCCAATCCTCCCCAAGAGGTTCTCTTCAGGCACGATGCAGTCATCAAAGAAAAGCTCTCCTGTGTTAGATGCTCGCCACATCATCTTGCCCTTCATCTCCCTGGTTGTCAAACCAGATGCACCCTTGGGAACGATAAAGCAACTGAGCTCTGCTTTCGCGCCGCCGCGCTCGCCCGTCACGGCCTGCACAACGATAACGCCTGTCATCGGACAAGCTGAATTGGTGATAAAGATCTTGCTCCCGTTGATGACCCAGTGGTCCCCCTTGAGCTCGGCTCTGGTGCGAGAGCTTCCGGCATCGGAGCCAGCTTCGGGTTCTGTGAGACCAAAGGCTGCCAGACACTCCCCTGAGCACAGCCTGGGAAGCCATTCCTCCTTCTGGTTCTCGTTACCAAAATAATAGATGGGCCCGATTCCCAGGGAGTTTCCAGCAGCAATAGTGGCGGCTTGGGACCCATCTACTCTAGCCAGCTCTTCCACCGCGATAATATACGATACATACCCCATATTCGAGCCGCCGTATTTCTCCGCCACAAAGCATCCCAGCAGTCCTAACTCGGCCATCTTCTGCGTCAGTTCGACAGAGAACTCCTCCCTTTCATCCAACTCCTGGGCAACCGCTGCTATCTCCCCTTCAGCAAAATCCCGAACGGCTTGACGCGTTAGATTCTGTTCCTCGGTTAAATCAAAATTCATGACTCCCCTTCTACCACCTGGGCTTATGTCTGTCGACGCTCTTGGAAAGGCCTCGTGCTAGCGAAATGCTTCAGGCACGACGTTGCCTCTGAAACGCCACGGCCGTGGCCAGAGCACTTCACAGTATCCTCCAGTATATGCCCCCCAGTGTAAGATCGTCAAGACAACAGAACTTGGCAATATGGCGTTGTGCCCAACGCAGCTACGGCGATTCATATAGCAAGCTTAATTACCCACACCGTCCGTTAGTGAATCGGGCCAGTACCACCTATGAAGTGCACTTCATAGCGTCAGCGGCAGGCGCTATGGATGGTATCAGAAATGTTGCGCAATCGAGAGGACACCCCCGCCAACTGCACAAACGGGGCATATCCCATGGAAGCAGAAACGGCTAATAGCTCTGACTGCACCTCTTCGCCTTTCGCTACATCAACAGGGGAGCTAGGTTGCTTTTGATTAAAGAGAAGGTGTAGACTCAAATCCATGGGTGGGGAGAGTCGCAGGATGTTCACTGTCACGGGTTGGTTTATCAGAGAGCGACGGAACCCTCACAACAGCTGCCAGGCGGGAGTTCAAATAGCAATAGAGAGGAGGGTTGGGTAGATGAGCGCCACAAGAAGACTAGCGGAGTTCATACATGATTTGCATTATGGCGATATTTCCAACGACGCAATAGGGAAGGCGAAATTGTGTGTCATGGATTGGGTGGGAGTAACGGTGGGGGGCTATGTTAGGGGGCGAAATGACATGGATCCCATGGTTGATGCTCTTTCACCATTCTTCGGCCAGGCACAGGCGACGTTGATTACAAAAAGGAGAAAGGTCGACATTGTTAATGCAGCCCTGATCAATGGAACCGCCTCTCATTACCTGGATTATGATGATGTACACATGGGAATGGTTGGACATCCAAGCGTACCAGTTGTACCAGCCGCCCTAGCTGTTGGAGAGTACCGCGAAGTTAGTGGCAAGAAGCTAATAGAGGCGATAGTGGCAGGAGTTGAGGCCGAATGCAGGATCGGGGAAGCGGTAAATCCAGAGCATTATGCAGCCGGTTGGCACGCAACAGCAACTGTGGGGTGTTTTGGCGCCTGTGCGGCAGTTGCCAAGATGATTGGCCTGAGTGTCGACAAGGTTGTGACCAGCCTTGGCATTGCTGGAACTCAAGCATCTGGCGTGCAACAATCTATCGGCACCATGTGTAAACCGTTCCATGCGGGAAAAGCTGCCAGTAACGGAATCCTGGCAGCAGTCCTTGCACAAAATGATTTCACCGGTCCGCAGCAAATCCTCGAAGGCACCGGGGGGTTCGGCAAGGTTCTCTCCCAGAAATTCGATGAAACGAAGTTGAACAACTTCGGCCGCCCCTTTGAAATAGAGGCGGTTCTCTACAAGCGCTATGCCTCATGCTATTTCACTCATGCCACCGTCAGGGGCATGCTGGAAATCAGGGAAAAGCATCAACCTGCACTCTCCAAGGTGAACAATGTCACTGTGAAGGCCAGCTCGGTCACCTGCACTATTGCCGGTAATCTGGAGCCTCAAACCGGGCTAGAAGGGAAGTTCAGTGCTAGGTTCTGCGCTGCGGTAGCTTTGATGAGGGGTACAGCGGTTGAGTCTGATTTCACGAATGAATCGGTCAGGCAGCCAGAAATCAGGGACATGATGTCGAAAATCAGTGTGGTTGAAGATGAATCTCTTGGCCCAACAGAAGCAGACATTCGCATCAAGATGACCGACGGCACAGAGATCAAGAAAAGACTTGAACTTGTTAGTAAGGAGGCGAGAGTACCGATGCCTGAATGGGAATCTATACTGGAGGCGAAGGCCGGAGACCTACTCCGGAGTGCCTTCCCTCCTGAGACAACTGGCGGAATCCTCAGTGCCATCAAGAAGTTGGAGGAAATCGATAATATCAAGGATGTCGGCGAACTCATGAGTTAAGAGTGAAAGCAACATCCACACAACTTCAAAGACTAAGACCGTGAGGGTTTGGCCGTTGCCATGCCAGACCTTAAGGTAAACCCAGAAGGGAGAAGAAATGGCTGATGTAGTTCTTGTAGAGAAGAAAGACCATATTTGTACTGTCTCCATTAATCGCCCAGAAAGACGGAATGCACTGAACCCAGAGGTGGCACGTCGTCTCAGGGACACGTTCAGTACCATGAAACCGGGAGGAGAAATCAGGGCGGTGGTTCTTCGTGGCGTGGGCGAGAAGGCCTTTTGTGCTGGCGCAGACCTGGGGGCAGTCATCTCAGACGAGGCGGGGGGCAATGTCCTCCAGAACGCAATGGAGAGCGTGGTTGCTTGCCCCTGTCCGATTATTGCTATGATTTATGGATATGCCGTGGGAGCGGGGTGCGACCTTGCCGCTGCCTGCGACTTCAGAGTAATCGCCGATTCAGCGCGGATAGGTATAAACCCCGTTAAACTCGGCCTGGTATACTTCCCCAGGTCCATAGAACGGTTTATTAAGCTTGTTGGCGCAGGGTACACCAAAGAGCTGTTCTTCACGGGCAAGTTCTTTACGGCACAGAGGGCCAAGGAAATGGGCCTAGTGAATTATGTTGTCCCGGCTGACGAACTTCTGGATATCACTTACTCGCTGGCCCGAGAAATCGCTGAGAACGCCCCTCTAGCTGTGGCCGGGGACAAGTCAATCATAAACAAGCTCCTCTATGCCAAGCCAAGCCCGGAGGAGGAAGCTGAGATGCAGGCCATCATGGAGCATTCATGGCAAACCGAGGATGTAAAGGAGGGTGTCGCAGCCTTTGCTGAAAAACGCAAGCCAGAATTCAAGGGGAAATGAAACGTCCCAGGACTATGTTTTCCACTACGAAGTCGATCTAGAATCACAGAAGGCACCAGCATACCATCATCGCCTGACTGAACTAGCAAGGGAGATTCTGGCCAACCTTCTGAATGTAATTGTGCCCGTAGAGACGGGCAAGGATGTGAAGGTCGACAATTTCCGGTGGCTAATGGATAAACAGGAGGTCTATCAGGTATTTCCTCGGGCCGATAGCTCTCCCTCCCCCCACGAATCCGCCGAGAGCAGGCAACCTCCCAGTTCGAAAACCGGGGGCCACGACAGTGCTTTTCAGAACACGTCAAATGCTGCTTTCTATGAACCGAGAATAGACCTGATCAAGAAATTGATAGAGTCTCTTTCAGCCCTGGTTGAATTCGAGCAAGACGGTCAAGTAGTAAAGGTAGACGGTTTCAGGCTGAAAAACCTTGGAGACTGGCTCGTTCCCAGCACTGGCGACCCAAGCGAGGTTCTCGAATACGCCGGAAGCCATTGCAACTGTGACTGTGTTTTCTGTTGCAACAAGGGGAATCCTCGTTCTGTGGCTACCGGCAACAACCTGGACCGGTCGGCTGAGGAGGAGTTGAAAGAGATAGAAACGAGAATCAAGTATTTCTCACCGGAAGCGAGGCAGGCTTTGTTCCCCAGCTTAGGCTGCATCTACGAGACAACAGCACACCCCTATTTCCTGGATACGATTTGTTTTCTCAGAAAAAAAACTTCTCAGCCCTTCAAGATAACCACCAATGGTAGCAATCTGACCCCTGAGCTAATTGCTAAGCTAGCTAACCTTAGGCCGATTTACTTGTATCTTTCGTTGAACAGCTCCTCAGCGTCGCGCCGCCGAAGGCTAATGAGAGAGCCTAAGCCCGAAGTGGCCATCAATGCTTTGCCCTTACTCAGGCAACGAGGTATCCCATACGCGGCGGTAATCGTACCCTGGCCCGTGGATACGGTGGAGGAAATGGTTGAGGACCTCTCTTCTACCGTGGCCTATGCTGCTGAGCACGAGGCACACCTTATTCAGGTCAACCTCCCAGGATACTCCAAGCATTTCTCATCCAAAGAGCTTTTCGACCTTGAGGAGGTTTGGCGAGCCATTATCTCCCGAGTCAGACGACTCAGGGAAGGACATGATTGCCCAATCGTAGCAATGCCGACCATGTACGAGGAGAATATCTACCAACCGCGAAAGAATCTACCTCAGGTAATAGGGCTGGTGAAGAACTCTCCTGCTTATCTCAGCCGACTGAAGAAAGGAGATGTAATCCTGAAGATAAACGGCATTTCTGTTCGGGACAGACTGCAAGCTCGTGACCTCCTCTCTCTCCTCCAGAAGAACGGAGCAAAGGACGCAAACCTCAGCGTGCAAAGGCATGATCAAGCCCCTGAAATCAATTTGGATTTAACCAGGTATTCCTATCCCTATTCCGAAGCCATTGACAATTACTTGGGTATCATCTTTATGGGCGCCGGCCTTAGAGTGAGTTATATAGAAAGGCTGAAGGAAATTGCGGGGGTTCAACGAGCAAAGCGGGTCTTGTTCCTTTCTTCCGAACTGGTAAAGCCTGTCTTCGAGCAATGCCTGGCTGAATCACGCCTTTTCAGGGATGGGCAGGTGGAAATCGATATCCAAGTTCCGGAGAGCCGTTTCTTCGGCGGCAATATACTTATGGGCGACTTGCTGGTGGTTCAGGACTTCATTGACTGCGTCAAGGACTGTGTAACCCAAGGAGGCAGCAAACCAGACCTGGTGATAATACCGTCGTCATCCTTTGGTCTCAGCGGATGGGCCAGAGACCTTACAGGCAGAGTATACCTCGATATCGAAAGGGAAACGGGAGTGCCGGTAGAGCTTCTACACTGCGCCACCATTTACGACTAACCGGTAGTGACATTCTGATGCAGGAGGTAAGACGATGAGTGAACAGATAGAGGAGATAAGGAAAGGGAAACAGGAATGGGAAGAGAAGGTGCTGAAGCCAGCGCTGGACAGATTCGGGCTTAAGGAATCTCCGACCAAGTTCTATTCCCCCGCCGACCTCGGGGACTTCGATTTCCTGACCAAAGTGAATTTTCCCGGGCAATACCCTTTTACTGCTGGCACCTATGCCATGGCGCCTACAATGCCAGTTCCGAGGAAAGGCTCGCCTATACCTTCTGGGCTGGTCAGGGCATCAATGTACTCAGGCTACGGAACTGCGGAAGATACCAGGGACTACTACAAGCTAATGCAAACACGCGGGCAGAGACGAGGACCAAATCTGGCTTTCGACTTGCCTACCCAATGCGGGTATGACTCGGATAACCCTTCAGTTCGCGGTGATGTTGGCAAGACCGGCGTATGTGTTGATACTCTGAGGGATTTCGAGGTGATTTACGAACCTTTCCAGGGAGAATTGGACCTTGATAGAATTGCTTCAAACTTCACCATCAATGCACCTTCCAACATCATCACAGCGATGTATTTTGCCCTCGCTGAAAAGAGAGGAATACCCTTAAATAAATTGAGGGCGACTCCCCAAAACGATATCCTGAAGGAGTTCATCGCTCGCGGCACCTACATCTTCCCACCAAAACCGTCCATGCGGATGGTTCGTGATAGTATTGTCTTCCTTACTCAAAAGTGCCCCCACGTGAACATAAATCAACTTGGGGGATATCATATACGAGGGGCCGGGGCCACTCGGGAGCAAGATTTGGCATTCAGCATGGCCATACTGACCGCGTATCTAAGGGAGGGGGTTAACGCTGGTCTGGATGTCGATTCCTTTGCCCCCAGGTTTACCGTCAACGCCTTTGGTGGAAGCCTGGAGTTCTTCAAAGAGATAGCCTTCCAAAGAGCAGCTCGAAGGATGTGGGCCAGGATATTGAAAGAGAGATTTGGAGCTAAGAAAGAGCGAAGCATGCTGCTCCGTCAGGCGGGTGTGCACGCAAATATGGGGAATGAGAACTGCACGGTTCAACGTCCACTCAATAACATAACTCGCTCAATAGTGGGTGCTATGGCCTCAGCCTTCAGTGACGGTCTGCCAATTCCCTATCCTCCTTATGACGAGCCCTTGGGACTGGGCTGGAGTCTAGAGGCGTCTCAGTTAGCAGAGGATGCACTGAAGATCCTACTGTATGAAGCTAAGCTAACAGAGATTCGTGACCCCCTGGCCGGGTCCTACTACGTGGAGTCTTTGACTGACGAGATTGAAGAGGCAGCATGGAAGGAAGCAGGCAAGATAGAAGACATGGGTGGAGCAGTAGCCGCCATAGAAAACGGATATATGCAGCGCGAAATAGCCAACAGCGCCTACGAGCGTCAAAAAAGGATAGAAAGCGGTGAGGACCCAATAGTCGGTGTCAACTGCTTTGTGGGAGAAGAGGAGCTAGAAGTAGAAACGACCAGGTTAGTGCCGCATCCCTATGACCCTGTCAGAAGAGAACAGGCAGAGGAAAAACAAATTCGGAGTCTTTCCGAGGTGAAGAAGAACCGAGATAATCGTGCCGTGGCGCAGCTACTGACGGAGCTGAAAGACAAGGCAACGAAGGAAGATGAGAATCTTATTCCCCATTTCATAGAATGTGCCAAAGCCTATGTAAGCGTGCAAGAAATGTGCGATGTCCTCAGAGAAGTCTTTGGGGAATATCAGCCAGTAGCGCTTTAGCAATCGAGGGAATCTAACATGAGTGAAGAAAGTAGGATCAGGGTTCTGGTGGCTAAGCCCGGACTGGATGGACATGACCGTGGTGCCAAGGTACTTGCCTTGGGACTGAGGGACGAAGGTATGGAGGCCATTTATACCGGGCTGAGACAGACTCCCGAGAAGATAATCCAGGCAGCGATACAGGAGGACGTGGATGTCATAGGCCTGAGCTGCCTCTCCGGTGCTCACAAATATCTTTTCCCCCGGGTGGTGGAGTTGTTGAAGGAGAAAGGGATGGAGGGCGTTTTGATTATTGGCGGTGGGATTATCCCCCCGGAGGACGTCCCCTTCCTGAAGGAGAAGGGGGTGAGCGAGATCTTCGGTCCCGGCACTGCGCTCAAGGAAATAGCTGACTATATCCGTCAAAACACAAAAACGAAATAGAAGGGAGCGAGAAATGGGAGGACCTTTGAGTGAATACAGAATACTAGATTTGTCCCGGGCTATAGCCGGACCCTACGGCGCGATGCTTCTGGGTGACCTGGGGGCTGAGGTCATAAAGATCGAGCCCCCGGGCGGAGAGGTCAGTCGCATATTCCCCGGCCCCAACCATGAAGGGGAATCATTCTACTATTTGGCCTTCAATCGCAACAAAAAGGCGTTGACTTTGGATCTGGGTACGCCTTCGGGGAGAGACGTCTTTTACGACCTGGTCAAAGTCTCTGACGTGGTATGGGACAATTTCCGCCCCGAGGTAATGGAAAGGCTCGGGGCTGATTATGAGACCGTGAAAAAGATCAACCCAAGGATCATTTCGTGCTCCATAAGCGGATATGGTTCAACCGGACCCTACGTGTACCGCCCTTCAGTAGATGTAGTGGTTCAAAGTATGGCTGGAACGGTCAGTACGACAGGCGAAACAGGGGGCCGCCCAACGAAATCTGGTTTCCCTGCTGCTGACATACTGGGGGGACTATTTGGCGCTTTAGGAGTAAGCTCCGCTCTAGCCTATCGTGAACGCACGGGAGAGGGACAAAGGATTGACCTAGGTCTACTCGATTGTATGATGTCGGCAATGGCGTACGAGTTCTCGTACCATTTGTTGTCCGGGATCGTTCCCCCGCCTATGGGCTCAGGGCACCTGGCGCTGATACCATATGGAGTCTACAAATGCAAAGACGGGTATGTCGCCATCGGTCCCTCCTGGCCCAGG
>JADHWZ010000038.1 GCA_016783225.1 Dehalococcoidia bacterium
CCTTGAGATAGAGCCAATCAGAAAGAAGGTGGTCGGCTCACTGCCTTACGGGATGCGGAAGAGGGTTGAATTAGGGAGAGCGCTAGCGTTGCAGCCAGGAATCCTGCTGCTGGACGAGCCCATGGCAGGAATGAATCTGGAGGAGAAAGAGGACATCGCCAGATTCATTATCGATATTTTCGAGGGCCAGGGGGCAACGTATCCTGAAACGCCTGTTCTGAGAGACGGAGTCAGTTGTATTGTCCTGGTCGAGCATGATATGGGTGTAGTCATGGATATAGCTGACAGGATTGTGGTTCTCGACTTCGGACGCAAGATTGCCGAAGGTACCCCTGCGGAAATCAAGACCAACCCTGACGTCATATCAGCTTACCTGGGAAAGGAAGCTTGACCGTGCAGTCGCGATGCGAACCCGACAATCAAGAACAAGGAGGCCTAAGAAGATGAGTTTGAAAGAAGAAATCGTGTCCATTGCCCGCAGAATGGGTATCGACAAGGTCGGCTTCACCACCAGAGAGCGTCTGGCTGACGCTCCCCCATCAGGTGACCTGGGCTACCTGCTCCCCAGCGCCAGGTCTGCCATCTCGCTGGTCGTGGCCCTCGATAAGGCCGCAATAAGAGCCTACCTGAGCAAGGTGGACCAGATGGCCCACACCAGTGACCACAGAGCATCGTATATGAAGGTAATAGAGGCCGGCACAGCAATACGGGAATTGCTGAAAGACAGAGGCTACGAAGCAGAAACGTCCTGGCCGAATTTCGAATACAGAAGCGGTCAGCCGTCCCTGACACTGGTACCGCCTCTATCGCACAGGTACGTGGCGGTGGCCTCGGGAATCGGCTGGGTTGGCTGGAGCGGCAACGTTATCACGCCGGAATACGGGGCCACCATATCGCTGTCCTCTGTGGTGACTTCAGCAGAGCTAGAGCCCGATGAACCGATGGAGCAGCGTGATGACTCATGTAATGACTGCCATCTTTGCGCCGCGGTCTGTGCCAGCCATTTCGTTTCACCGAAGGAAGAGACCACAGTCACCATAGCCGGTCACACGTACACGCATAACAAGAAGGCTCCTAACCTGAGATGTATGGTGACCTGTGGCGGCGCCAATGGCGTGAGGGGCCGAGATGCCAAGTGGTCGACGTGGTCATATAAGGTGCTCGATTTGCCCGGGCCCGGTGATGACGAGGAGTTTGAGCGCAGGGCTCTGGAGTACGGCGAAGACCCGAACAACCGGCTACTGAGAGGACTGCTCAACGTTGACAGTTTCACCCCGCCCGACCTGGAACACGCTGATCAGTGGGTGAGTGTCCTGCGGTTTACCTGCGGCAATTGTATGCTGATCTGCTGGCCTGAATTGAAGGACATAAAGGAAAACTACCGCCTGCTTACCACTTCCGGCAGGGTAGTCAAGGGCGACACGGGACCGGTGGTAGTGCGCGATAGTGAGCTGAGTGAATCCGCTCAGTCCACTGCGGGTGCCCGAACGTAGACGACCCGGCAACACTCCGAGGCTGTGGAAACATCAGAGCCATCGCTTCCGCCTTTTGTAGTGCTTGACCAATCGGTAGCTTTTCTTGGCGCCCACCGCCGATAGCCCCATGTAGAACTCCTTCACATCCTCGTTGTTCTTGAGGAAATCGGCGCTACCGTCGAGGACCACCCGGCCGTTTTCCATGACGTAGCCGTAGTGGGCGATATTGAGGGCAATTCTGACATTCTGCTCCACCAGCAGGACCGATGTTTCCTTCTCTGTATTGAACCGGTGGATGATGTCGTATATCTCTTCGACCAGCATCGGCGCCAGACCCAGCGATGGCTCATCCAGCATCATAAGCTTGGGAGCAGCCATCATAGCTCTGCCGATGACAAGCATTTGCTGCTCGCCGCCGGACAGGTAGCCCGCGATGTTGCGTCGGAGATGCTTGAGGCGCGGGAAGTAGTGGTAAACCATGTCCAGGTCTTCCCTGATGGCATGACGCTCGCTGCGGTTATGAGCGCCTACCGATAGGTTCTCCTCCGTGCTGAGATGCCCGAAGACCCTTCGTCCCTCCAGTGACTGCACGATGCCCAATTTCCCTATCTCCACGGCGCTCTTGCCGTCTATTCTCTGGCCATCCCACTCGATACTGCCGTCGGTCACCTCACCCTCCTCAACTCGGAGCAGCCCGGATATTGCCTTGAGCGTAGTAGTCTTGCCGGCTCCGTTGGCCCCAAGGAGAGTGACGACAGAACCATCTTCCACTGTCATGGAGATGCCGTGCAGCACCCGCACCACATTGAGATAGACAACCTCAATATTGTTCAGCTTAAGCATGTTGACCCTGTCGGTGGGGGAAGTCTCCGCCTCACGCGGAGACTTCCCCCTTGTTTACTTCTACTTACCAAACCATTCGAAATCTTCGTACTTGATGAGCGGCGCATCTATCCAGTCAGTTATGGCAACGATTTCACCATTCTTGACCTGGAAGACCTTAACTGATTTCGAACCTCTGTGGTCCTCTGGATTACTGAAGTCCACCGGGCCGTGGAGACCCTCGACATCGTAGCCCTTCACGTTGCGGAAGCCGTTCATCTCGGTGGCTTCCCACGCTGCTGCGTCTCCCTTGGCCAGGACCTCGTAGTCGGTGTTCTTTACCGCCTGCCGCAGGATCTCGGCGTCGATTAGAGCTTCTGCCCAGGAAATCATGTAGTCCAGGTTGCCTTCATCGTCGGGGTGTTCGGCCTTGCAGTACTCTATCATCTTGGCCATACCAGGCACATCGTCTCCCCAGGCAACGGTGGGATACACTCCGTAGACACCTTCCGCAATGTCAGCTCCAGCCAGATCGACTAATGCCTTGGTGAAGCTGGCATGGGCGCAGCCAATTGTTACGCCAGGATACATCCCCAGCTCATAGGCGTTCTTGAGGATGATAGCCGTGGGTGCCGGCGTGCTGGAAATGAATATGACGTCGGGGTTCTCCCCCTTGATCCGGGTCAGGCTGTCGATTTCAGACACGGTGGTGGCGGCATGCTCCTCGGTGGCAACAATCTCAATTCCCAGAGCATCAGCTCCAGCCCGAGCCGCATCTCTGGCTCCGTAGCCGGTGGGGTTGTTCAGCAGGTGTAGCGCCATCTTCGGTTTTCCATCCCCGTCCCAGATGTTCTCCAAGTAGTACCTGGCAAACGCTGCCCAGTCATCACCATAGTCAGGCATCTGAGCATAAATGTGCTTGGGCGGATGGGTGCAGGCAGGAGAGCTGAAGCATGCCATTCCCGGGAATCCAGCCCTGTTGGCGATCTCCATTGAAGACGCCATCATCTTGGACGAGTTGGTGGTGAAGAACAAACACCCGTCGTCCATCAGCTTCTTGACAATGGTGGCCGCCTTGGCGGCGTCGTAGCCATTGTCATACCAGTGCACTTCAATAGGGTATCCTTCCGCCCCACCCAGTTCCTCATTGATGTATTTGATGCAGTCCAGCTTGCCGTGCCCCATGGGGCTGCCCTTCTCGGCAGCCACCCCGGTCATACAAATGCTGAACCCCAGCTTCAGTGGTCCAGTGGGTGTCTCAACTACATCGGGTGGTGCTTCGGGCGCACACGCGCCTACAAGTGGCAGCGCAGCTATCAGCAGTACTAAAGCTGCAATGCCGATTAACACTTGGCTCCTTTGTTTCCGCATTCTGTGACCTCCTTTTGTTTCTAGGTTCTACTTCGTTTGCTTGCCTCTGTTAGCTACATGGCACACCTTCCTTCTTTTTTTGTGTCGTGTCCTATCAATATGAGAAAGGCCATAGCCTGTAAGCGGCCTTAAACAACATCCACCGGTGCGCCAGCCCACGGGGCTCAAGTATCAGGAACAGGACAATCACCGCGCCGAATACCATGGGGCCCAGACCTGTGGCAAAGCCAGCCGGCAGCGCCGGGAAAGCGCTTTCAAGGATCGGCGAGATGAACATCATGCCCTGCTGCAGAAGCCGAATAACAATCACCCCGAGGATAGGGCCGATGGTCGTGCCCAGACCACCGATAATCACCATGCCTATGTACAGTATTGAATCCGCGAGGGTGAAATTCTCGGCATTCATAAAGCCAACCCAGTGAGCGAACAAGCAGCCGGCTATTCCGGCAAGGAAGCAGCCGACAAAGAAGGCCAGAAGCTTGTAGTACAGCAGGTTAATCCCCATTACCTCGGCGGCCAGGTCATTGTCCCTGACAGCAACAAAGGCTCTACCCACCTTTCCCCTGACAAGGTTCTTGACGAGTAGTAGACAGACTGCCGTGATTCCCATGATCAGATAGAACTGGCTGGTCTCGCTTCTAAATTCGAGGCCCCCGATTGAGGCATACGGGACGCTCATGCCAACAAAGCCTCCCGTCACCGACCAGTGGTTGATAATCCAGATGATGATGAACTGGGCCGCGATGGTGGTAATTGCCAGATAGAAGCCCTTAACCCGCACGGATGGAATACCGAAGATAAGCCCTACCAGTCCGGCGCTGAATCCGGAACAGACTAGCCCCGCCAGGAACGGGAACCCCAGCCTGTTGGTCAGAACAGCCGCGGTGTAGGCGCCCACGGCCATGAAGCCGGCATGGCCGATAGACAATTGCCCGCAGTATCCTATGAGTATGTTCAGTCCGCTGACAGCAATTATGGTGATGCCGATGAGGTTGGCTACCCCTAGCCAGTAGTTATTCCAGTACAGTGGGGCAGCTGCGACGACAGCCAGCAGTCCGATAAATAGCGCCCAGTGAGTCTTGGTGCGCAGGATAGCCATGTCCCTGGCATAGTCATAGTTGCGGGTACCACAGGGCAAATTCATTCGGCTATATCCTCTCTATCCGGGTCTCTCCAAACAGACCATAGGGTTTGATAACCATCACGATTATTATGATGATGAACGGAATAATATCCTTGATTCCAGGCCCAATCAGCGGAGTCAGATAGCCACCGCCGAGGTTCTCGCACAGCCCGATTATTGGCCCAGCCACCATGCAGCCGACGAACGAATTGAGACCGCCAAGTATCACTACCGAGAAGGATTTCAGCCCCGTCTCAACCAGTCCGAACGTGATGCCGCCGATCAAGGAGACAAGGACTCCGCCCACTGCGGCTACCACGCAGGCAAACATCCACGATATCGAGAAAACCCGGGTCACCGGAATGGCACAGGCCTGGACGGCTAGCTGGTCATCAGCGGTCGCCCTCATGGCAATGCCCATCTTGTGGTACTTGAAGAACAGCGACAAAAGGCCGAATATGACCAGGGATATAGCAGCAGCCCAGACATACTCCTGGGATACGACCGCCGGTCCAATGTGGATAGGCTCCTTGGGGAAGAGACGGGGTAAAGCAGCTACACTCATGGGCCAGACGAAGTGCACCAGGCCTTCGATAAAATAGGCTATCCCCAGTGTTACCGTGATTAGAGACAGGATAGGCTGGGCGATCAACGGGCGCAGGGCGAATCTCTCGATCATCCAGCCCAGGAACAAGGCAAACAGGATGGTCAGCGGGAAGCCAAGCCAGTATGGCAACTCGGCCTGGACCAGCATCCCGTAGGTGAACCAGGAAGAAATCAGCACTAACTGTCCCAGCGCCAGGTTGGCCACGCTGCTGGATTTCCAGATTAAGGCAAAACCCAGGGCAATCAAAGCGTAGACCATTCCTACCGCCAGGCCCGTAATTACGTATTGAAGGAACTCGGCCATCACTGCAACCTTCCTAAATGGCCCTCACCTTGATTTCTGTGGACACTACGCCTTTTCTGCCGTCTCTGTAAGTCACCGGCGCCTCCACGGTGACACTGTCCCTGTCGCCATACATGGCATCGATTAAATCTCTATACCGCGCTTCCATGAAGTCTCTTCTCAGCTTTCTGGTCCTGGTAAGCTCAGCTTCGTCAGGGTCGAACTCCTTGTGCAGCAGGACAAATCGCCTGACTCTCGCCCCCTCGGGCAGATAGCTGTTAACCCGCATCAAGTCCCGTTGTACCAGGTCGGCGGTCTCTTTCTTCTGAGAGAGGTCAACGAAGGTAGTGTAGGGGATGGCGCTGCGCTCCGCCCATTTGCCCACCATGGCAAAATCTATGTTCACTATGGCGCCGACATATTCCCTGTCCTTGCCGCCGATAACCATGGCATCCTTTATGTAGGGGCTAAACCTGAGCCTACCCTCGATATACTGGGGAGCATACTTAGTCCCTGAAGCGAGTTCTCCCATATGCTCCAGCCGGTCAAGGAATATCAGGTGTCCCCCTTCGTTGACATGGACGGCATCCCCGGTGTGGCACCATCCATCTATTACCGTGGCTGCTGTCTTCTCCGGGTCTTTGTAGTATTCACTGAAGATACAGTCACTCCTGACCAGGAGTTCACCCTCGTCGGTCAGCCTGACCTCGGTGCCGGATGCCGGCCGTCCCACGCTTTGAAAGGCGATTTCCCCCTTGCTGTGGGAAGAGATAAAACCGGCCTCTGTGCTGGCATAGGTCTGCCTGAGCTCGATGCCGATGGCGTGAATCAGCCGGAAGGTATCCAGGCTCAGCACGGAGCTTCCCGTAACGCCAAACCTGGCCTTGCTCAACCCGAGCTTGTCCTTCAGCGGTCTGAACAAGAACACGTAGGCTATTCCGTGCAGCGCCCGCCAGAAGAAACCTGGTTCCCTGCCCTCAAAGCTCATGTCGGCAATCTTATGCCCCACCGGGATGAACCGGTTATAGAAGAAGCGTTTCAGCGGATTGGCATCAGTCATCTTCACCTGAATCTCGCTGACCAGGCCTTCCCACTGGCGCGGCCCGTATATGATAAAGTCAGGCCCAACTTCCCGGGTGTCCTCGGCGACGGTTTCCGGCTCCTCGGGGAAGTTCAACCTGGCACCGGTGAGCAAATGGGGGATGGTGGCAAAGAAGCTGTCACCCACCCAGGCCGCCGGGAAGTTGGAGACCAGGTCATCGTTTTCATTCAATGGGTAGCGGCTAACAAAGCATTCAGCAGTGTGTATCAACGCTCTGTGGGTAAGCACCGCTCCCTTGGGCAGACCGGTGGTCCCGGAGGTATAGTAAATAAAGGCAACATCATCCCCCTTGCCCTTTTCCACGTTCTGCTCGAACAGGTCCGGATGCGTTTCCTCGTATTTCCTGCCCAGATCTACGACGTCTGTGAAGCTGATGAGAAGCGGTTCGTCGTAGTTCTTCAAGCCCTTTGGGTCCCAGTAAATCACCTTCTTCAGGGAAGGCAGCTCGCCCTCGTCTTCGAGGATTTCGAGGAACTTGTCGGTCTGCTCCTGGTCATTTGCTATGGCAAATCTTGCTCCGGAATGCTGAGCGACGTATTTCACCTCGGAGGGGATAGAGTCAACGAAAATGCCGGTGGCGATGCCTCCTGCTGCCTGAACGGCGAACTCCCCCCAGAACCACTCGGGCTCATTGTCGCCTATGATGCACACCACATCCCCCCGTTTCAGGCCAAGGCTGATCAGGCCGAGCGAGAACCATTTCACCTTCTCGTAGCAGTCCTTCCAGCTGTATCTTCGCCAGACACCACGGTTCTTCATGCACATGGCCGTTCTCTCGCCCCATCTCTCGTGGTTGTTCTTGATAAGCTGGGGAATTGTGTCACTGCCCGTCATGCGAGCTTCATGTCTATCCATGGTGCTCATCTTGATTGCATCGTCTTTTCTCAGATATTCCTTGCCTTGACTGCGCCAAGAGCGCAACAAAAAAGGCCTCCCGCCTGGGAGGCTTTCTGCTCTGGTTGTTCTCTTCCTGCTTTTCCTTGCTAGGTCAATGCGCTCCCAGGCCCACCGGGGGGCCTGCTAAACTCGAAAACGAAGAAAAAGAAGCGAAAGCAACTGGCCTGATTACGCATTTCCACCTTCACAAATAAGGATAGTACCACAATCAGAAAAGCTTGTCAACTGGTTGTATGTGCTCTGGGCAGGCCGATGAGAGCGAAGTATGCCAGTCGGGCATCATGGGCTTAACCGCTGGCGGGCGCCGGTGCGCCGTCTAGATATATCTGCCTACCGATTTCGCAATCGGTCTGAGTTCTCCCACCAGCCTGGTGAAGTCCGAGGGACTGAGGGACTGAAGGCCGTCCACCAGGGCTTCCTTCGGATTAGGATGCACCTCAATCAGAAGGCCGTCAGCACCGGCAGCTACAACCGCCTTGGCCATCGCCGGCACCAGCGAGTAGTGACCAGCGGCATGGCTGGGATCGACGATCAAAGGCAAGTGGCTGAACTTCTTGATCACCGGTATAGAACCGATATCCAGAGAAAAGCGAGTGCTATCCTCGAAGCTCCTAACACCCCTCTCACACAGAATAAGCTGTTCATTCCCTCCGGCCAGCACGTAGTCGGCAGCAGTAAGCCATTCGGTAACAGTGGCCGATAACCCCCGCTTAAGGACAACAGGGCGCTTGCTCTTGCCAATCTCAGTCAGCAGGGGGAAGTTCTGCATGTTCCTGGCCCCAACTTGGAGGATGTCGGCATACTTTGACACCTTCTCAACATCATGTGGATCAACCACTTCGGTAATGACGGGTATGCCGAACTGTTCCCTCGTTTGCAGCAGCAACGCCAGTCCGGCATCCTCCAAGCCCTGGAAGGAGAAGGGCGAGGTGCGCGGTTTGAAAGCACCGCCGCGCAAAATACAGGCCCCGGCCTCCTTGACGGCCTTCACCGCCGCCGTCATCTGTGCCTCACTCTCCACGGCGCAGGGCCCCGCCATGAGCACGATACGTTTGCCGCCGACCTCGATTCCGTCGACGGACACTATGCTGTCCTCCCCCTTGAACTCCCGGGCAGCCAGCTTGTAGGGTTTCATGATCCTGGTCACATGCTCTACCCCGGGAAGCACAGCAAAGACGTCTGCGGATAACTGTCCCGTGTTGCTTCCCAGTATGGCCACCACGGTCTTGTCGGTACCCACGTTCATCTGGACGCCCAGTTCCAGGGATTTGGCCCGCGCCATTACCCCGTCTATCTCCCGTTGAGAGGCGCCCGTTCTCATTTCAACTATCATTGCCTTTTTCACCCCCCTTTCGTATGTTCTCCTGCTGACACCTGCCCAGTTGCACTGAGCTGTCAGCCTTGCTCACCCCAGTCCTCCTGAGATTGTGCCTGCTATCACTGCCTTTCTTGCCGGAGAGAAGCAACAAAGAAAGCCTCCCGCCTGGGAGGCTCTTCCGCTTTCGTTGTTCTCTTCCTGTTTTCAGTTGCTAGGTCAATGCGCTCCCAGGCCCGCTTGGAGGCGTGCTAAAGTCAAAAAAGAAGAAAAAGAAGCGATAGCCGCTGGCCTGATTACGCATTTCGACCTTCACAAGAAAGCATAGTACCACAATCAAGAAAAGCTTGTCAATGCCACAGGTAGCGACAAATTATCTATGGGTGAGGAGTAATCGCGAAAATTGTGATTATACCCTTAGAAGGGCCGTAATACCAAAAGACTCTATAGGCTGCGGGTGTCTTCTGCTCTGCATATGCCTCAAAAACCTTCTCTCCATTAGGCCCCTTCAAACTCATATATTCATGGGTTTGAAGGCTATTATGCCGAGGATTCACCGCTAGGAAGCTGAGGGTCTTTTTGACAGCTCTGTAACGTTTCTTTTGAGATGCATCACCCTTAAGCAGGTTATAAGTCTCACTTGCCTCTGCCGTCCATTGTAATTCAAACAAGAACGCTTGACCTTATAGGGCGTCAAGGTCAACTTTTGACACCCTGCCTTGTGCAGCATCGGAAAGGCCCCGCATTACCGACGAGAGAGCCTTTGGGTTATTGAATAGCCATATCTCTGAAGCAGGGATGGTTAACTGGGGGTCTAGTACAATCTGCCCAATGGCATTTTTGTATATATGATAGGTGACACCTTCTTGTATTTGAACGCCTTGCAGAACTACGCGCCTTTTAGCATCTGGTTTTACGCTATCAGCTATCTTTTCGAAAACCGTATCTTTTATTACCATATCCATACCCCATACTCTATCAGGGCGATATTGTATCATCGGTGGGATGGTTTGTCAAGTGGGATATTCCCACTTTTGTGCTACAGAGCATTATGTCCAAACTGACCCACTACCCAACTGGCACATGGGCGGTGGACAGATTACAGGCCTTAATGTTCCGTGATTGCGTCACCGCGCAGGTGTTCTCGAAAAACGAACGCCGCGAGACGGGTGAGCAATGCGTTGAAGAAAATGCGTATGGGGTCAGCCGTGCAGAACAGAAACACCCTTCTTAAGGTAGGAGTAAAAGGAGAGCAGGGTGGACATAATGGCGCAATACATCAGGACAGCAAGCAGGATATTCAGACCTGTGGCAGAATCCGGCCCTACATCGAGAGCTCCATAGAAAATGGCCACCACCAATGGTGCCAGGCAGAACCAGTAGTTAGCCTTAGACGCCAGTGTGGGCGTGGGAAACTCAAAGGTACGGGTGCGCCGTAGCCAGAAATAAGCGCCCACGCCGCCCAGCACCGCGACTCCGCCGGCAAGCACAAGCACTGCATAAGGATACGGATTGAAGGGCATCAGGCCGTCTGTCCGGGAAAACAGCCCAGCAGCTATCGCCAGAACTAAGCTCGGCATAAGGAGTATTTGGTCGGCGAGCAAATCGAAAAGTGCCCCGCCCAGGCTTGATTGCCCAAGCCTGCGGGCCAGCAAGCCATCCAGTCCGTCGGTAGACGCGGCGATGACGAGCAGTATGCCTGCCAGCAGGAATTCCCCTCCGCACAATAGCCAGGGAACGATACCAGCCAATACCACGCGCACCGCAGTTACAGCGTTGGGTATGTTGAGTGCTAACCTCGATTCCTGCTCCGGCGGCTGTTTGTCCATCTGCGTCAATCCTATGGTCAGGGGACATCTCTCCCTGTTGCTTTGAGAGGGTAGCGTAGCACGGCATGCAGGTACTGTCAACGGCGCGCCGACCGCGACACCGGCGAGCAGAAGCGCCGCTTCAAGTGCCAGGCCTGCGGCAAGTGGCTAGGCAAAGCCTTCTAACACTATCGACTAAAGACTGCCGACTAGTGACTGGTCATCCGGGGGGTGCGCATCCGCCACCACGCTCACACCCAAAATCCCATTCAATAACGACGCATTACGACTCTCAGGCAATCAGCATAGTGGCAACCAGCTTATGAGGACTTGACAGATAAGTAACTTCATGTTACAATGTAACATATCATTACTGGACACTAGTTAGGAGGTATTAATATGGCGCCAGTCATTCGTATCGACGATGAAGTAATGGAGGCACTCAAACAACATGCTGTACGCCTTGGTCTAGTCTTTGAATCACCGAATGCTACACTACGCGCAATACTAGAATTGGATCGCAGGCTTGATGAGGTGACCGCTTATACTACAGAAAGTGATTCCAAAAGTATAGAAATTGAAATAAAAAGCATTCACTCTCCACGTGAATGGGCGTTGATTCCTATACCTAAGGCTAAAAGGGCTTTCTTCCCAGGATTTAAGGTGGATTTTGAATTGGTAACGGATGTCGGTACTATCACAACGCATGTTACTTCTGACGTGAATGGAACACCGATTGGAGACCCAAGGAGTGGGAAATGTATACAAACTGGTCTCCGGGAATGGTTTGATGGGCATCCTGCACTTAGCGACGGAGCTAAACTGCGAATTAGAGCACTAGACCCAGGAAAACGCTACGAGCTATCAGTAATTCGTAATCATACGTGACTAACTATATCACGGTGGGCCATTGCAGATAGTGCCTGGACGCTTATTTAAGAAGGAGTATCTCATCTACTGGGCCGACGAAGACTCAGGTCAGCTCAAGCGCCGCTTCAAGTGCCAGGCCTGCGGTAAATGGTTGGCAAAAGCCTTCTAGTTAGGCCCTGGCTTCGGACCCACGCCGGCGGTGCGCATCCGTCACCACGCATAGTATAATAACAGAAGGAGCTCAAAATGCCACACATATGCGAGACTTGCAGCCATGCATTCAGGTTTGACTTTCCGCCTACATCAGGTGGCTCCGACGATGGCGTTCACTGCAAATCGCCACAAATGGCAGACGAATGCCGCGGCTGCGCAACCGGTAACGCCGTCTTACTTTGGCGCGTAGAAATCATCTCTGACGACGCCAAATGCCCCCATTGGGCGAGGGCAAATTAGATCACCTACTTACTACAGCACTAGCAAAGCCCTGAACGAATTGAAGAGGAGGACAGCCATGGAAAGCACCACCGACGATTCCCCAGATATCGAAACGAACCAGGATGCTTGGCAACTAATACAATCCTACTTGAAGGACGTCTCTCGCCGAATACCTGGCGAAACAGAGATCCAGTCTAAACTGGGTCTCTGGGAGGCTGCTGACCGTATTGAGGAATTGCTCGACAGGATAGATATGTTGAAATCCTAACCCAAACGAAAGGCACACCGGGGTGATGTAAGTACCCCGGCAACCCACGGGGGTAACCCTTTCTAGCCAGCCTGGGGGGTGCGCATCCGTCACCACGCACGAAGCCAAATCTAGCAGCCTGGGAATACCGCCAATTCTGTATCTACTAATGTCCGCTGAGACCCTAGCCGAGTACCAACACCCTCACCAAAACACCTGCTGGTTGAGACGACAACTGTAGGCGTCAATTCTGACAACGTGCTATAATGAATCTCCGTAGGGGTCGCAGACTGCCCAGTGGAGAAACCCCTTAGCCAAGTCATCCAGATTCAAATGGTATCAGCCGCCCGAGGCTCTGCATCCGCAGAAACCGCTTCTGCGCGCGTTCTAATGAAGGAACCGACCCTACCTCTATTGGTCCGTGGCTTCCTTTTTGCTTCTACCCAGGCAACCGAACCTGAGTGTTTCAACAGGCTGCTGCTCGCAACAGAAAAAGCTTACGGCCCGGTCGTCATGAGGGTCAGGAAAGACGACCTGCTGTTTCTCAACAACATAGACACAAACACCCTACACGGAGTCTTCAGGGCTACTTCGGATGGAGGCTTCAATATTCAACCCGAGGCGTGGAATGGCAAATACCCCTACCAAGTAAAGGTCGAACTTCTCGGAGACGTGGTAAGCCTAGTCGATGCGAAAGGGATTCTAAATAGATTTGGTTTAGGAAGAAACAAGCCGCTTTTTGGCAGCAGACTAGCAGATGTCTTGGGTTGTTTCTTGTCCTCCCCTAGGCAATTGGATTCATCAAGCACTTCACAAGGCGCTACTTCAAATAGCTTGATACTGAAGCACATAGAAAGCATTAGAGCACGCAGAGCTAAGGTGGATATCGAACCGGAGATCCCGCTCGTCGAGGCCACGACCTTCTGGGACTTTCCTGCACAAAGCTATGGTCTGACTTCTAAAGGAGATAACCGATACCCCGGCGTTACCCCGGCTGGAATAATCTACAATCTAGTCTGGAGATACACCGACCCTGGCGACCTAGTCGTGGACCCTATGTGTGGAAGCGGGACAACCATCGACGTCTGCACCGAAGAAAAGCGGAGGGCGATAGGATACGATATAGCACCAGTAAGAGAGGACATTGTACAGAACGACGCTCGGTCCATCCCTCTCGACGACAATTCTGCTGATATGGTCTTCATTGATTCCCCGTACGGGGACAACATTAGATACAACGATCATCCAGACAACATTGGCAACATTTCTAGTGAGTCTGATGAGTTTTATGATGAGCTAGAGAAAGTCATGAAGGAATCCCACCGCATACTGAAAGAGGGAAAGGTCCTAGGATGGTTGATAGGTGACCAATGGGTAAAGCACAAGTTTACTCCAGTTGGTCTCAAGATATACACGTCTCTCTGCAACTATTTCGAACCTTTGGACATCATCTGCGTTGCCCGAAGAAGCCAGTCGTCCA